>JAUNRD010000137.1 GCA_030535815.1 Clostridia bacterium | reverse complement strand
AATTCAGAATGTTGAAGAAGGAGCAAGAGTTAAAGAACCTGCCGAACCCACAAAGGAAGGCTTTATCTTTGACGGCTGGTATACCAACAAGAAGCTTACCGATGAATATAACTTCAAAAACAAAGTTGATGAAGGCTTTATTCTTTATGCAAAGTGGGTAGAAGAAGAGATAAAGGATGAGGATAAAGAGGAAGATAATGACAAGAATGAACACGATTGTCCTTCCGAGGCATTTACTGATCTTGATACTGATGCCTGGTATCACCTTGACACCGACTTTGTTCTTTCGGAAGGTATTATGAAGGGAATGAGCGAGGATAGCTTTGAACCCTCTCTTAACCTTACCAGAGCAATGCTTGTGACTATTCTTTACCGACTGGAAGGAGAGCCTGCTACTAACAGAAGCATACCTTTTAGTGATGTAGATATGGGTTCGTACTATGCAAATGCGGTATCATGGGCAAAGCAAAACGGTATTGTAATGGGTGTAACAGAAAACGAATTTGTTCCAGATGAAAATGTAACAAGAGAGCAGATTGCGACAATTATGTTCCGTTATGCAGTTTTTAAGGGAATGAATGCTGTTACAATGGAAGAAAATCTTCATTTTGATGATGCGGAAGAAATTTCCGAGTATGCAATTTCTGCACTTAACTGGGCAGTGGGAACAGGGCTCATAAAGGGCAGAAGCGAAAACATATTAGCGCCTAAGGAAAACGCGACGAGAGCCGAAATCGCGGCAATTCTCCACAGATTTATTGAATCTTATAAATAATCTTAAAGGAGCTGCAAATGCAGCTCCTTTTTCTTGACAAACAGCCCAAGTTGTGCCATAATAGTTAAGTTAGAAATTTAACAAGCGGAGGACAAAAATGATTAATAAAAGCATAAAAAAACTTGTTACATACGGAATTGAAAAAGGACTTATAGAAAAAGAAGATAAGATATATATTACCAATCAGATTATGGCACTTCTCAACCTTTCGGAATATGACGAGCCGAAAGAGGAGTTTTCGGATATTAATCTAGAGGAAACTCTCGGCGAAATTCTCACATTTGCGACAGAAAACAGCATAATTGAGGACAGTGTAGTATACCGTGATTTGTTTGATACAAAAATTATGGGAATTCTTACCAAAAGACCTTCGGAGGTTATAAAGAAATTCAATGCATTGCGTGAAGAATCGGGCGAAAAGGCGACAGACTGGTTTTATAAATTCAGTCAAGATACCGATTATATAAGACGTTACAGAATTAAAAAGGACGTAAAATGGGTTACGGAAAGCAAATACGGCGATATTGATATAACAATTAATCTTTCAAAGCCCGAAAAAGATCCTAAAGCCATTGCCGCGGCAAAATTAAAGAAGCAGAGCGGATACCCGAAATGTCAGCTTTGCCGTGAAAGCGAAGGCTATGCAGGAAACGAAAATTTCCCTGCAAGGGAAAATCACAGAATTATACCGATTACGGTAAACGGAAACCCCTGGTGCTTCCAGTATTCTCCTTATGTTTACTATAATGAGCATTGCATAGTATTCAATTCAGAACACACACCGATGCAGATAAATCCCGATACCTTCAGAAAGCTTTTGTCCTTTGTCGAGCAGTTTCCCCATTATTTCGTTGGCTCCAATGCGGATTTGCCTATTGTGGGCGGCTCTATTCTTACGCACGACCACTTCCAGGGCGGAAGATATGAATTTGCCATGGCGAAAGCGCCTATAGAAGAAAGACTTGAATTTGCAGGCTTTTCCGATATAGAAGCAGGAATTGTTGCCTGGCCTATGGCAACTATAAGACTTCGCAGCAAAGATAAAGACAGAATATGTCTTCTTGCAGATAAAATCCTTGCTTCCTGGAGGAGCTACACCGATGAAGAAGCTTTTATATTCGCAGAAACAGACGGTGAGCCTCATAACACAATAACTCCCATAGCAAGAATGAAGAACGGATCTTTTGAGCTTGACCTTGTTCTCCGTAACAACATAACAACCGAAGAGCATCCTTTAGGTGTATATCATCCTCATGCAGAGCTTCATAACATCAAGAAGGAAAATATCGGACTTATCGAAGTTATGGGCCTTGCGGTTCTTCCTGCAAGACTTAAGGAGGAACTCAGCTTAGTGGAAGAATTCATCGTTTCGGGAAAGAATTTATCCTCCGATGAGCGTACCGCAAAGCACGAAAGCTGGGTTGACGGCTTCATTGGAAATTATAATAATGTTACGGCCGAAAACGTTGATTCAATCATTAAAGACGAAGTCGGAAAGGTATTTGTAAAAGTACTGGAGCATGCCGGGGTTTACAAATGCACAAAAGAGGGAAGAGACGCTTTCCGCCGCTTTGCAGAATCGGTTAAATAAAGTGAAATGCACCGCAATTCGGTGCATTTTTTATAACTTGACGCCGACGGGCGTTCTTTTTTTATAGTAGTGATATTCCGTGAAACCGATGCTTTTCAGCTTTTCCTTTGTTTCGGAGAATGCGTTTCCGACATTTTTGGCTATATGAGCATCGCTTCCTAAGGTGATTAGTCTTCCGCCAATGGAAAAGTATAGTTCAACTATGTTAAGCGGGGGCATATATTCACCGTAGAATGAGCTCATTCCGGACGTGTTTACTTCAAGTGCAATATTTCTTTCTATGATGATGGATAAAATTTCTTCGACCATATCCGTATAATCGTTAACATCAATGCCTCTTTTGAATTTGCCGTTGATATAGCGAAGCGGACAGGTTAAATGGGCAAGAATGTCAATATCCATATTTTTTGCGGTATACAAAACCTCGGATAAGTATTTTTCAAAATAGCTTTTTAAGAATTCTTCCGTAAAGGGAGAAAAATCAATTTTTGAATAAAAGTCATTTACTTCACCCATAAGTGTGCAGTGAACAGAACATATTGCAACATCAAGGTCGGGGAGGGCGAGAATTTTTTTTGAGTATTCTTTATCGAGAAAACCTTCCGCAAGCTCAACGCCTTTAAGTATAGTTATTTTATCACCGTATTTTATTCTTGCTTCGTCAACCTCCTTATGACTCTGAAGTATTCTGTCGTATGCTTTTGTTTTCTCAGAGCTTGGTATATCAACATGGTCTGTTATACTTATTCCTGATAATCCTTTTTCTATGGCGGAAAGACAGAGTCCGTCAAGGCTCTGTGTGCAGTCGTCTGAATTATTTGTATGAGTATGTGAGTCGTACATATAAATGCCACCTTAAAATTAATTAAAGACAGTATAACATAAAACCTTTATATTTTCAAGCTGTTTCGCCTTTATACATTCATTCCGATGATAATCGGAGAGATAAGAAGATATTTAAGGGACTATAACACAATCCGCGTAAGCCGCTCTGTAAGGGACCTGGCATACAAGGTCATAGCGGTGCGGGAAAAGCTTTCCAATGAAAAGCAAACAGAGGTTACAAACGAGGAAATTGCAAAAGTTCTTGAAGTAGATAAAAAGGATGTTGATATGGCCCTTGACGCTATTGCCGATCCTGTTTCAATCTTTGATCCTGTTTATCATGACGGAGGGGATGCGGTATACCTGATGGATCAGATATCCGACGAGAAAAACACCGATGAAAACTGGACAGAATCCATTGCTCTTTCGGAAGCAATGAAAAGGCTTGGAGAAAGAGAAAAAAGGATATTAAAGCTTCGTTTTTTTGAAGGAAAAACACAGATGGAAGTGGCGGAGGAGGTGGGGATAAGTCAGGCTCAGGTATCACGTTTGGAAAAAAGTGCTATTGATATAATGAGAAGAAATATATGAAATAAAAAATATTGTTGATTTTTATCTTACGATTGCAAAATATTCTTTGACAAATAAAGGGTTTTATGCTATAATTTAGTGGTGAGAATTTGTTCAATTGAGGAGTAGACAATTATGTTTGGCGATTATGAAGTGAGAAACGGTCATTTGTATATTTCGGGAGCAGATACAGTCGAGCTTGCCCGTAAATACGGCACTCCGCTTTATGTTATGAGCGAAGATGTTGTAAGAGCATCCTGCCGTGAACTTAAGGGTGCGCTTGATAAATATTATGATTCCTGCGGTATGATAACATATGCTTCGAAAGCTATGTGCATTAAAGAAATGTGCAGAATTGTTTCTACCGAAGGACTTGGGATAGACTGCGTTTCCGGCGGCGAGCTTTTTACTGCCAAAGAAGCAGGTGTGCCTATGGAGAAGGTGCATTACCACGGAAACAACAAGACCGACGATGAAATCAGGTTCGGCTTGGATATGAAGGTCGGCAAGTTCATTGTTGACAGCGAAGAAGAACTTATCAAAATAGATCGTTTTGCAAGAGAAAAGGGCGTTGTGCAGAAGATTCTTATCCGCGTGACTCCCGGTGTTGATGCACACACGCATGATTTTATAAAGACAGGGCAGATAGATTCAAAATTCGGCTTTGCTATTGAGACGGGCGCAGCTGAAGAAATCAGCAAAAAAGCAGTGACGCTTGAAAATGTTTTCTTAAGCGGATTTCATTGCCACATAGGCTCTCAGATTTTCGAAAAAGAGCCCTTTGTTGAAACGGCAGAAATAATGCTTGATTTTATAAATGATATGGAAGAAAAGCTCGGAAGAACATTTACAAACCTTGTGCTCGGCGGAGGATTTGGAATTAAATATACCGAGGAAGACAACCCGCTTCCTTATGACGAGATATTAAAACCTGTACTTTCCTATGTTAAAGAGCGCAGGATTAAAGAAGGCAAGGAACTGATAAGATTAGGGTTTGAGCCCGGAAGAAGCATAGCAGGTCCGGCGGGTGTAACGCTCTATACAGTCGGAAGTGTGAAAGAAATCCCGGGCATCCGCACATACGTTTCTGTAGACGGAGGAATGGGGGATAACCCGAGATATATACTGTATCAGGCAAAGTATGAATTTCTTATTGCAGGAAGAGCAGACCAGCCCAGGGAGAAAATAGTTTCCGTTTGCGGAAAATGCTGTGAGTCCGGGGATATGCTTGGCGAAAATGTTCCGCTTGGTGAAGTATCCGAAGGCGATATCCTTGCAGTAAAGGCAACCGGAGCATACAACTATTCAATGGCTAGCAATTATAACAGAATACCACGTCCTCCTGTTGTATTTGTTTCAAAGGGCGAGGACAGACTCTCTGTAAAGAGAGAAACTTACGAAGATTTAATTAAGCTTGATATATAAGGCATAAAGCTTTTTAGGAGGTGTCAAAAACGGAAGAGGTAATTTTTAAAACCGAGGAGTTCGAAGGTCCTCTTGATCTGCTTTTGCAACTTATAAGCAAGAATAAGTTAAGCATCTTGGATGTTTCTTTAGCGAAAATCACAGACCAGTATTTTTCTTATATAGAACAGTGGAAAGAAGAAAATATTGAATTTTCAAGTGAATTTCTTGTGGTAGCATCTGAACTTTTGTATATTAAATCAAAATTCCTGCTTCCCAGACACGAGGAGGAAGAAGGTAATCCCGAAGACGAGGAACAGAGTCTGCTTGCACGCTTAAAGGAATACAAGCTCTTTAAGCATACGGCAACAAAGATAGGAGACAGACAGTTTGAATCTAAGTATCTGTTTTTCCGCTTGGCAGAGCCTTTGAAATTCAAGGCAAAGCCCATGAAGGAAATGCCTAAAGATAAGCTTTTGATGTCTCTTTACGGCCTGGCTGAAAGAAAGGCATCTTTAAGACCTCCCGGAAAAGAAGTTTTAAA
>JAUNRD010000136.1 GCA_030535815.1 Clostridia bacterium | reverse complement strand
TTCTAAGGCCGCAGTTGTCAACGGCGATAATCAAAACGGTTTCCTTTCCGTCGGAAAGCGAAAGGGCGTTTACCTCAAGGTCATCAAGTATCCCCTCAACGAAGCGGGGTTTATAATAGCCCGCAATGGGTGTTCCTTCTTCGGGATTTATAACCAGTCTTCCGAATCCTGCTTTTAAGTTATTCATATTAATACCCCATTAAACTCTTACAAAGCTCTTTGTTTCGGTGGATTTATACGCCGCTTCTATAACCTTCTGATCGTAAATTGCGCTTTCGATTGATACGGGGGGAAGAATTCCGTCTGTTATCGCATCGCAAAGGCCGTCGATTTCCTTGGTGTACATATTACCTAAGGGCACATCGGAAAGGGATACGGGTGTAAGCTCACCGCGTGCCTGGCTTGCATCATACTCAAGGGAGTCGTCGCTTATTAAAATATCAACGTTACCAACCTCTGCCTGAGCAAGAGTGCCGTGAGCAACAATGCTTCCCTTTGTGCCGTAAATTTCAAGCTTTGCAACGGATGCGGCATCTGGAATGTTGAAGTTTGAATCAACATAGGCAACAGAGCCGTTATCCATTTTCATAATTACATTGGAGGAATCGTCAACCTCATAATTAAATGTCTGAGTCTGATTGAAAGCCGCAACCTCCACTGCCTTAAGTCCTGTGATATAGTGAATAAGGTCGATTACGTGAATACCCATATCAACCAGCGCACCGCCGCCGCTTGTTGCCTTCTTCTGACGCCATGCACCCTCTATATCGGGATACCAGCAGGTGAACTGACCGCGGATTGAAACGATTTCACCGATTTTACCTTCCGCTATAATCTCCTTGATTTTCTGATGATAGCCGTGGAAGCGCATAAGGAAGCCGATACTTACCTTAACGCCGTTTTCCTCGCACGCCTTTTTGATTTCTTCAGCATCTGCAACGGTTAATGCAACCGGCTTTTCAAGCAAAATGTGCTTTTTTGCCTTTGCCGCCGCAATTGCCTGCTCCTTATGGAAGAAAACAGGAGAAGCGATATAAACTGCATCTATTTCATCGAGGGATAAAACATCCTCATACTTTGTAAAAGCATATTTTGCCCCGTATTTTTCCTTACAATTTTCTGCGGCATCCTTGCTTGTATCCATAACGGCAACAAGCTCCGCCTTATCTGAAAGCATCATACCGGGAAGAGTTCTTCTGTCCGCAATTCCTCCGCAAGCAATAACGCCCCATTTAACTTTTTTCATATCTTTCCTTCCTTTCATTTAAGGATTGACCCTTTCGGGCGAAGGGCTGCTTTCGCAACCCTTCAAAGTTTTGTATTTTAAGGTTCCGGTAGACTTATTTTGTGTGTGCAGCAAGAACTTTCTTGAAGCCTTCTATGCACTTTTCAATGTGAATTTCTTCCCAGGAGGGATGTAAGAAGAGGCAAACTGTCTGTGCGCGAAGTGCATTTGCATTCTTGCAGAATACCTTATCGTACTGAACAGCTTCGGGATTTGCATATTCCTTGGATTCGAAGGGGAACTTAGCTTCGCCGAATCCGCCGTGCTCTCTGTATGCCTTTTCTTCATAAGCTTCGGGCCACTGAATACCGTAGCAGGGAATCTTTGCTGCGCCAAGCTCTTTTACGATCTGGGGAGCGTCGCAGTCAAGAACGGAAAGGTCAACCAAGATGGGATACCACCAGTAAGCGTTCTTTCTTTCCTTGGTATTTACGGGAAGCTTCTTGATTCCCTTAAGGCCTGTGAATGCATCGTCGTACATCTTTGCATACTTGAATCTTCTTGCAAGGTTCCAGTCATCAAGTCTTGCCAGCTCGTTTATACCGATAACGGACTGCATTTCTGTCATTCTGTAGTTAAAGCCCACTCTTCTGTGGATATAAGGAAGCTTTTCCTCGAGTGCAAGCATATTCATTCTTGTCTTTACGTCGTAACCGTGGTCACGGAAGGAACGGCACTCCCAGCCTACTTCTTCGTCGTTTGTTACAACCATACCGCCTTCACCGCCGGTGGTAAAGTGCTTACTCTGGCAGAAGGAGAAGCATCCGACATCACCTATTAAACCTGCCTTAACGCCGTTATACTCACCGCCGAAGCACTGTGCACAGTCTTCAACAACCTTTAAGTTGTGCTTCTTTGCAACAGCTAAAATGCCGCCCATATCAGCAACAACACCGTAAAGGTGAACAACCAATATTGCCTTTGTTCTTTCTGTGATTAAGCTTTCGATGCTTTCGGGATCCAATGTATGATCATCTGTTACATCAGCGAATACGGGAATTGCACCTGCCTGAAGAACTGCAAATGAAGATGCAATGAAGGAATAGGATGTAACGATAACTTCATCGCCGGGGCCGATATTCAATGCCGCAAGAGCGATGTGAAGAGCAGCAGTACCGTTAGTGCAGGAGATTGCCATCTTGGCACCCATCCACTTTGCCCACTTTTCTTCAAATTCCATACCCTTTTTGCCTGTCCAATAGTTAACCTTACCTGTCTTTAATACCTCTAAAACCTCATCGTAGGACTTTTCGTTGAACTGGGGCCACATGGGAAAGCCGATTTCCTCAATACCCGCTCCGTTCATAACTATTTCTTTTTCCTTTGCCATAATAAAACACCCTTTCTTATTTGATTTGTCCAATGACTGGACTAATTATTTCCAAAAAAATCCGCTTGAGGCGGATTTCGCCTCAATTGCGGTTTTTTTATATGCTGAAAAGCTTATCAAAAGAGTATCTCGCGCCACCTAAGGCAACGGGATTTTCCTTTAATTCAGAATATACAATTTTTTTATTTTTTATAAGGGAAATTTCAGAAAAACACTCTTTTACAGGATTAAGAAATGCATCCCCTGTCTCCCTTACCGAGCCGCCGATTACGATAAGCTCGGGATCAAGCAGGTTTATGATATTGTTGATTCCGAACGCAAGGGCACGCGCCGATTTTTTAAGTGCCTCTTTTTCCTTTTCGCCGGAAAGCTTTTTTACTTCCCCGGCCGCTTTCACCTTTGTGGCGTCTAAAATTGCCGGCATACTTGAATATAACTCCAGACATCCGTATGAGCCGCATTTGCAGCGTTTTCCGTTAAAGTCAACGCTGATGTGACCAAACTCCCCTGCCATTCCGCTTCCGTCATAAATTTCGCCGTCAATTAAAATTCCGGCACCTACACCGTCATCAATATCCACGGATATCAGGTTTTCGGGATTCTCGTGACCGCCGAATTCCTTTTCCGCAAGGGCGATGAGCCCCGAGTTATTCTTAAGGTAAATATCAACGTCCGGCAGAGCTTCTTTTAAGGTTGAGTAAATATCCTTTGCATCCTCCGCCGCCATAACCGTTGATGATATAAGCGTATTCGTAGCAGGGTCGATAACACCGGGAAGCCCGATTGTTATGCCGAGTATTCTTCTTTTCCCGGATAATCTCCCAACGGCGTGCATTACGCCCATAGCAAGGTTTTCTCCCTTTATTACGGGATGCTCAATTTTTTCAGCAAGTGTAAAATCAAGTCCGTAGCAGGCAGCTTCAATCCTTGTTTTCTGAACATCAAGCCCGATAAAGAAACCGCCATCGGAATTTACTTTAAGCATAACGGCTTTTCTTCCGCTGCTTTTTGTGTTTTTAATTCCGCACTCTGAAACAAAGCCCTCCGCCATTAATACCTCAGCCAGCGTAGAAACTGTGGTTGCGGAAAGTTTGGTTATCTTTTTAATATCTGCGCGGGAAATTTTTTTGTTTTTATGTATGAGAGAAAACACAAGTTTTAAGTTTGCTTCTTTTATAAGCTGCTGTGACGCCTTGTTATCCATTGTTTCCTCCCTTTCTAATTTGTCCAACGGCTGGATAAATACATTATATTCTCTTTTAAGGGTCCTGTCAAGTACTATTTTATATAAATCAATGTTGAAATATGTAATAATGTATGTTATAATGAAAAAAATCAATTACAAAGGAGAATGAAAAATGTTTTGTGGTAATTGCGGAAATCAGGCAGGAGACGGTGCAAAAGTCTGCCCGCATTGCGGAAAAATTCTGTCAGTAGCTCAAGCTTCCCCCGCCCCCTCCCCGACCAAAAGTAAAAATAAAGGCACAATAATAACCGTAATAATATTGCTGGTTGCAGCCATCGTATCCTTGTGTGTAATCATCTTCCAGAATAAAAAGCCTAAAGAAGTGGTTTATGTATATGATGAAACAGAAGAATCCGCTTCAGAAACCGAAGCTGCGGAAGCGCCTGCTACAGAGTATTACGTTAACGAAAGTGATGTGACAGATTCTGCAGACACCGAAACAGCGGCACCCTCTGAAGTGTTTCCCAGATTTGTTACATATTCCCCCTCTTACACATACAAAAGCATGCCTGAAATCCATTACTCAACACAGGCTGACGATGACGAAAGCTTCGAGCTGAAAGAATTCATAGAACTCTATAATGCTAATTGGCTGAATTTTGTAAATTACGGAGACCGCTCCATCTATGCTTATTTACGTCCCAACACTCAGGCATATAAATATGCAACAAACTACGGTTCTAAAAACATTACCGAAAGTTTTGACTTAATGAAAGTAGATGATGTCAGAAAATACGGCAGTAATTATTATGTATGGACACACGAAATAATAAACGAATATTCCGAAGGCAAAACCAAAAGCTATGAATACCACTGGGTGTATAAAGTCGGAAAGGACGGATCCGGAATTTATGTGGAAAATTACACTAAAGATCCCTTCTATGGTTAAGTTTCTGACACTCTTAATTTTGCTTTTTACTTTAAGCAGCTGTAAATTTTCTATTCCCTCTGCCCCTTCAGAACATACCCCGGAAACCGAAGATGCGCCAATTTCTGAAATTTCTGAAGACGAAACAACGGAAAATGTCCCTGACAATGCGGAAGATGTTACAGGAGCAAAACCCGGGTATAGCTCAGAAGATATTTCCGAAGTAAATCCCGAAGGTAATTCAGGAAAAGACATTTCCGATACCGGTTCTGAATCAATAGAAGCCATCGCACCTATAACCACGGCTCCTGATATTGTTTTTGAAAAATCTGCAATTCCAGAAGACATAAAAACCAAAATGTGGAACGTCACCATAAGCGAAAAATCTGTGGTCACATATGAAGATTTATCATATCTCACAGTTACTTTTATGGGATATGACGGAACCGCAAAAAAGGGAAACCTGATTGTGGATGCAGATATTGCCGATGAAGTTTTAACTATATTCCGCGAACTTTACGAAGCTGAATTTCCAATCGAGAAAATCAAACTGCCTTCGGAATACGGCGGTTCTGACGAGCTTTCCATGCAGGATAACAATACCAGCGCTTTTAACGACAGACCTATCGAAGGAAGCGGCGCTTTAAGCTATCATCAGCTTGGAAGAGCCATAGACATCAACCCTCTGGTTAATCCCTATATAAGATTTTCTGACGGTGAAGTTCTTCCCACAACAGCCCACAAATATCTCGACAGAGCTTTAGACGAAACCGGAATGATTAAACCCGACAGCATTTGTGTTGAAATTTTCAAAAAATACGGTTGGACCTGGGGTGGAGACTGGAACAGTGTAAAAGACTACCAGCATTTTGAAAAGAAATAAATATCCCCCCGTATAACGGGGGGTATTTCATTTTCGGGCATAGCCTTACCCACTACTGGCTGCACACAAGTGCGCTTTGTATTGGCCTGTCAGCCATGCAA
>JAUNRD010000135.1:253-5733 GCA_030535815.1 Clostridia bacterium | reverse complement strand
TTCTTCTCTTTTCATCGGTATTTTAACAGGTGCACTCCTTTATGCAAACTTCAATTTCACAGGAACACTTGACCATCTTTTCCAGGACGGATTCATTGCATCCGTGGCAGATTCCTATAACATCGGTATTATAATTTTCCTTATCGTGCTCGGTGCTATAGTATCTCTTATGAATAAGTCCGGCGGAAGCGCTGCATTCGGAAGATGGGCATCCACTCACATCAAGTCCAAGGTTGGCGCGCAGCTTGCAACAGTTGCACTCGGCGTACTTATCTTTGTTGACGACTACTTCAACTGTCTGACAGTAGGTTCCGTTATGCGTCCTGTATCCGACAAGTTCAAGCTTTCAAGAGCTAAGCTTGCTTATGTAATCGATGCTACGGCGGCTCCCGTATGTATCATTGCACCCGTATCCTCCTGGGCAGCTGCAGTTGCAGGCTTTGCTCCAGAAGGAGAAGGTTTTGCACTCTTTATAAAGGCTATTCCCTGGAACTTCTATGCAATCCTTACCATCATTATGATGATTACAATTGCGCTTATGAAGTTTGACTTCGGCCCCATGAAGAAGCACGAAGAAGCTGCTGAAAACGGTGACCTTTTCTCTTCTGCAGATGCTGAAATGTTCAAGGCTCTTGAAGATGCTGACGAAAATAAGAAGGGCAGCGTATGGGATCTTGTTGCTCCCGTACTTGTACTTATCGTAGGCTGCATATTCGGACTTATCTATTCCGGTGGCTTCTTTACAGCAGATACTGAAGGCTTCCGCAATTTCGTGGTTGCGTTCTCCAATGCCGATGCTTCCGTTGGTCTTGTATACGGTTCCTTCGGCGGACTTATCTTCAGCGTTATCTACTTCCTGTTAAGAAGAGTTCTTAACTTCAAGCAGTGTATGGAATCTCTTCCCGAGGGCTTCAAGGCAATGGTTCCCGCTATTATGATTCTTGCCTGCGCCTGGACACTTAAGACAATGACCGATTCTCTCGGTGCAAAGGTATTCATTGCTGAATTCGTAAGAAACTATGCAGGTGCAGTAGTAATTCTTCTTCCTGCAATCGTATTCTTAATCGCAGTTGGGCTTTCCTTCTCAACAGGCACCAGCTGGGGAACATTCGGTATCCTTATTCCCATCGTTCTCGCTATCTTCAGCGGAGTTGGTGCTGAATATGCATACCTTGAAATCATCGCTATCTCTGCTTGTCTTGCCGGTGCTGTTTGCGGTGACCACTGCTCACCCATATCCGATACGACGATTATGGCATCGGCTGGTGCTCAGTCAAACCACATCAACCATGTTGCAACACAGCTTCCCTATGCTTTGACAGTTGCTGCTGTATCATTCGTATGCTACGTAATAGCAGGTTTTGTTAAGAGCGCGTACATCGCACTTCCCATAGGTATCGTTCTTATGATCGGAACACTTCTTGTAATAAAGGCTGTTACAAAGAAAAAAGTGTAATTGAAGCTCACAAAACAACCGTCTTCGGACGGTTGTTTTTCTTTTAAAAGATTTTGGAATTCGTGTTTTCAGGTTGACAGTTTTTTTTGCTTGTGTTATAATTAAATGTAGTATGGAAAATTGTAATTTTATACATAAGGAGGAGAATGAGCGATGAAAAAAATTGCAATTCTTTTTATGACGGCAATTATCATTTCCGCTTTTGCGGTGGGCGTTTCCTTTGCCGCTGACGGAGCGATTTCCGTAACGGATGCGGAAGGTTATGCCGGAAAAACTGTCAAGGTGGATGTGGCTATAGCCGATAACCCGGGAAGCATCGCATCGGTTATGACGGTGAAATATGATACTGAGGGTCTTACACTTACAAGGGTGGAGGATGCCGGAAAGATGGGAGAAAATAAACACAGCGATAATCTTTCTGCTGATGAATATTATCTTTCGTGGTTTAATCCGCTGGCAGAAGAAAACTACAGCTTTAACGGAACGGTTGTGACATTAAGTTTTGAAATAGCCGAAGATGCCGCACTTGGAGATTATGACATAACGGTGGAGGTAAATGAAGCTTACGATACAGACCTTAATCCTGTTACATATGTTGAAACTGCTGGAAAGGTTACCGTTGTTGAAGCACCGCCTTATATATTGGGTGACATAGATATGGACGGAGAGGTTAAGCTTTCGGATGCTGTTCTTTTATTCCGTCACAGCTTAAACCAGAGCTTATATCCTGTGGATTACAGCGGAGATATGGATTTTACAGGTGACGGAAAGGTGACGATTGACGATGCGGTATTAATCTTCCGACACAGCTTGAATCCGGGATTATATCCTCTTGACTGATATAGAAAGGAATGAATGAAATGAAAAAAATATTATCAGCTATACTTTCTGTTTTAATGATAATAAGCCTTGTGCCTGTCACTGCATTCGCAGCTGCGGCAGATGCGGTTATCACCATAGTTGCAGGTGAAGCCTATGCGGGAAAAACAGTTGAAGTAAGTATATCAATAGATACCGAAAAAGAGTGGAGCTCACTTGGCTTCATATTAGATTATGACGAAGACATTCTTGTGTACGACAGAGTGTCCTATGGGGAAGTTGCCGAAAAGAACCTTTTCGGCAAGGAAAATGTATACGACCCGTCAACCTCTTATGTTGCTGTAGGGTTTGCGTCTGCGCAGGCTGCATCCGGCGAAATCATTACTCTTACATTTACGGTAGACGAAGATGCAGAAGAAGGCGATGTGGATGTTTCTGCTACAGAGATTAATTTTGAATACGATACCCTTACTGCAGAAGCATCAAGCGATGCTGTATCTGTAAAGCGTTATAACTTCACAGACCTCACCTTGAAGGGAGCTACCTACACCTATGACGGTAGCGAAAAGGAAATCCTTGTTACAGGTACTCTTCCCGAGGGAGCAGAGGTAGACTACGAAGACAATAAGGGAACAGATGCAGGAACATATAAAGCAAAGGCAACGGTTACAAAGAAGGGGTACAATCCCCTTAATCTTTCCGCGGACCTCGTAATAAAGCCCGTTACGCTTGAAATAAAGGGTATGTCCGTTAAGGATAAGACTTATGACAAAACTCCGGATGCCGAAATCATTGAAGGAACACTTTCAGGCGTTATCGGAGATGACGATGTTGAAGCGGTATATCCGGAAAAGGGAACATTTGCCCAGGTGGATGTAAAGAGTATAGCGATAGCTGTCAGCCTTGATGAAATTACCCTTACAGGTGAGGATGCAGGAAACTATACATTAAAGCAGCCCACAGGCTTGAAGGCTAAGATAACAAAAGCACCCATAACCGTTACAGCAGACAGCTTTGAACTTACAGTTGGCGATGAAATTCCTGCCCTTACATATAAAATTACCGATGGTGAACTTTTCGGCTCTGACGATTTTGAGGGTGAACTTTCAACAAGGGCAACAACCGAAGAGGAAGGGACCTTTGATATAACAAAGGGCACCTTTAAGACATCGGCGAACTACGAACTTACATTTATTCCCGGTACGATTACAGTTCTTGAAAAGCCTGCTCAGGAAATTACAGTGGCAGACTTTGAGGATGTGACCTACGGCGATGAAGGCTTTAAGTTAAATGTAGAAGAGGGAAGCAAGGTAACAGAGTCTGAAATTGTTTTTGCATCAAGCAACGAAAATGTTGCAACAATTGATGCAGAAGGCAATGTCACAATAAAGAACGCAGGCGAAACAGAAATTTCCGTAACCAAGGCAGGGGATGATACCTATGCCGCATTTAACTGGAAAAAGACTCTTAAGGTAAATAAAGTGGAAATCACAGTTAATGCAGAAAGCGGACAGGGCAAGAGAATCGGAAACGATGACCCCGAGCTTTTATACACCTACGAAGGTGAGCTTGTAGGCGAGGATGCGTTTACAGGTGCGCTTACAAGAAAGGCAGGAGAAACAATCGGTTTCTACGATATTTTAATCGGAACCCTTACACTCGGCGATAACTACAATATCACATTCAACAGTGCAAAGTTTGAAATTGCCGATAAGCTCAACCAGGATATAACGGTAGAAACTATCGGAACAAAAACCTATGGCGATGATCCCTTTGAGGTTGAAGTTACAGAAGGTCTTGTTGTTTCGGGTGAAGATATCGTATACGAATCAAGCAACGAGGATGTTGCAGTAGTAGAAGACGGCGTAATCACCATCAAAGGTGCAGGTTATACATATATTACCGTGAGCAAGAAAGGTGACGGCACCCATAAGGACTTCTCCCATAAGCAGAAGCTTACGGTGGCAAAGGGAAATATTACAATTGATGTAGTAGAAGGTCAGTATAAGAGAATCGGAACAGAAGATCCGGTGTTCGAATACGAGTATGAAGGTAAGCTTGCTGAAGGCGACGAATTTACCGGTGCTCTTACAAGAAAAACCGGTGAAAGAGTTGGCTTATATGACATTTTAATCGGTACACTTAAGCTTAATTCAAACTATAAAATAACATTCAACAGTGCCAAGTTTGAAATTATTGATAAGCTCAGACAGGACGTTACCGTTGATGAGCTCACAGAAGTGACCTATGGCGATGCGGCATTTAAGCTTGGTGTGGAAAAGGGCGACGAGGTAACTGATTCAGAGATAATCTTTGCATCAAGCAACGAGAATGTTGCAACAATTGACGCAGAAGGTAATATCACAATAAAGAATGCAGGCGAAACAGAAATTTCCGTAACCAAGGCAGGAAACGAAGATTATGCAGATTTCAGCCTTACTCAGACACTTAAGGTTAATAAGAAGGAAATAAAGATTATCGTAACTCCCGGTCAGACAAAGAAGATCGGAAGCGACGATCCCGTAATTGCATACACCTATGAGGGCACTCTTGCAGCAGGAGATGAATTTACAGGTGCACTTGCGAGAAAAGCGGGAGAAGCAATCGGAACATATCCTGTGTATCTGGGAACGCTTAATATAACAAACGGCATGAATTATGAGGTTACATTTGTTTCTGCCACCTTTGAAATAACCGAAAAGACAGTGCAGACAATTACTCTTGCGGAAATTCCTGCACTTACCTACGGCGATGCTCCTTACACGGTTACTGTAGCTAAGGACGAAACATCAAACCTTGAAGCATACGTCTATGAATCTGATAACGAAGACGTACTCACAATTGCCGACGGTGTTATAACAATTAAGGCGGCAGGTGAAGCGACAATAAAAGTAACCGAGCCCGGAAACGATGAGTATGCAGCAAGCACTGCCTCGCAGAAGGTTATTGTCAATAAGAAGGAAGTTTTGGTTGATTCAATAAATCTTGCGGAAAAGACAGCTGTGATTGTCGGTATTTTGGATTCCGATGAAGTTGCGTTAGACTTCAATAAGCTTCAGCTTGAAATGGTCGAAGATATTGATGAATCCACATCTGTTGTGCTTGCTAAGAATTTTGTGCTTACAGGCGAAAAAGCGGCAAATTACATCTTTGCATCAGAAGCTATCGAAACAACAGTTGCGAAGAATAATATTGCGACAGTTGC
>JAUNRD010000135.1:0-243 GCA_030535815.1 Clostridia bacterium | reverse complement strand
GATAAGGGCGAAATCGAAGGCGACGGCACATATCTTTTAGGCGCAGAGGTTACCCTTAAGGCAGTTGCACCCAAAAACTACAAGTTCGCAGGCTGGTACCTTGACGGCGTGAAGCTGTCGGGAGATGCAGTTATAACAATAGAACTCACCGAAGATAAGAATCTTACCGCCAAGTTTACAAAGAAGAGCTCCGGCGGAGGCGGCGGTGGCGGAACAAGCTACTGCACGGTTAAGTTTGATACT
>JAUNRD010000134.1 GCA_030535815.1 Clostridia bacterium | reverse complement strand
ACTCCCGAAATAAGCTCAGATGCACCGTTTGTTGCGCCCTTAAGCATTGCCTTCCCGTCAAAGTGGGTTTTCCCCAGCCGTAAAAGACTTTTGTTTTTCATAAAGAAATAAAACAAGGGCACTCCTCCGCCAAGTAGCTGCGAAATTGCCGTGGCAATTGCCGCACCGGCAATTCCCCATTTAAAAACTCCTAGAAAAAGTGCATCAAGCACCATATTGGCACAGCCTGCAAGCAAGGTCACATAAAGCCCCAGCTTGGGCTTTTCCGCCGTTATGAAAAATATCTGAAACAAGAACTGTAAATTCCATAACGGCATGGATATGAGAAGTATATTTCCGTAAAGCACGGCTTCAGAAAGCATAGTTCCCTCTGCTCCGAGAAACGCCATCAGCGGGCGCAGAAGGAAAAATCCCGCTACGGCAAAAACAACTCCCAGAACAAAGGATATGTATACAAAAAGCGAGAAAAGACTGTTTGCTTTTTTATTTTCACCTTCGCCAAGAGTTTTTGAAACAAGGGCACTTCCGCCGGAGCCGAACATATAGCCGAAGGTTGCAAGAATATTAAGTATGGGGTAAACAAAGTTTATTCCCGCAAGGGCGCTTTTTCCCGCAAAGTTTGCCACAAATATTCCGTCAACAACGCCATAAAGCGACGTAAAAACCATCATTACCATAGACGGGAATGTAAATCTTAAAAGCCTGTCGTAGGTAAAATGGTCGGACAGGCGGATTCTTTTACTGTCTGTTGTCATAATTATCCTCCTAAACTTCCTTAATCAGCATAATATTTTTGGCACGGTTTGTCAAGCAGAAAGATGTCGATTGCAAATATTTATGTAAAAATTCCCGATATACTTGTCAAAAACATACCTTTATGCTATATTCAATTTAAGAAACGCCATACTTAAAAGGAGGATTTAATATGAATACATTTACCTTCGGCGCACTTACCTTTACCGTTACCGACAGCGGAATAGTTGCTCTCACAAAGTATTACGGCTTTGATAACACAGAGAGGCTCAATAATCCGAGAGCCCTTGCTTTTATGGAGTTTGATGTTGCGGGAGGAACATCATCGGGAAGCTACCGTATGGGTTCATCCTTGGAGACCGCAAAATTGAGATACGTCCGCCACGACATAAAGGAAAACGTGCTTACCATAGTGCAGAAATCAGATTCTTTTGAGGTGACAAGCTGTTTCACCATGTATGACGATACAAATGCAATAAGAGTTAAGCACTTAATCAAAAATATATCCGATGAAGAAGTATGCTTAGAGGCGGCTACAAGCTTAAGACTCCGCTTCGGAAAGAAATTGGAAGAAGATAAAAACGCATACTTTTTCCACAAGTTCAATAATTCCAGATATACCGAGGCACATCCCGATGTAAGAAGCCTTAACGATTTGGGTTTCCAGTGGGAAAACGGAACATTTTTCGTGTCAAATACCGGCAATGCCTCTGCCTACCCCTCCCTTCCTCAGGGTATAGTTGAAAACAGACGTGACGGGGAATTTTTAATGTTCCAGATTGAAAGCTACACAAGCTGGGTTTATCAGATTGACCCTGCCTTTAACCTTCACTTGTCAGGCTTTAATGCTCGCCACCACAACTGGAATAAATACCTTGCTCCCGGCGAAAGCTATGAGACAGCTACCGTTGCAATCGCAAGCGGTAAGACACTTAATTCGGTACTTGCCGAAATGACTTCTTATCGCCGTCACATAAAGCCTAAGAGCAAAGCGGACGAAAACCTTCCTGCAATATACAACGAATATATGCACTATTCCTGGGACGATCCCAATGCAGAAAGAGTTAAGCTGACAGCCCCCTTTGTTGCAAAGGCAGGCTGCAAGTATTATGTTGTTGACTGCGGCTGGCACGATTCGAAGGAAATAACCGGCCCTATGGGAATGTATCCTAAATTCGGCACCTGGTTTGAGGACTTAACCCGTTTCCCCGACGGCATCCGTGCCGTAACAGAATACGTGCGCTCCCTAGGAATGAAGTTCGGCCTTTGGATAGGTCCTGAAGTTGTGGGCGTTGACAACGAAAAAATGCTTTCATACTACGGTGACGATTGCTTCTTTATCCGAAACGGCAAGAAAATCCGCCACGGCACAGGCTATTTACTGGATTTCAGAAACAAGAAGGTTTATGACTATATGTCAAAAACCCTCGACCGTATGATAGATGAATATGGCTGTGACTATATCAAGTACGACGGCTGTCCCAACCCCGGATGCGGAACGGAGCTTGATTCCACCTCCTTGGGTGACGGACTTGAAAAAGCCTATGAAGCTTTCCTTAACTGGACCATTGATGCAATGCACCGCCATCCCGACGTAATTTTCGAGGATTGCTACGGCGGCGGAAACAGAATGGACTATAAGGCACTTTCAATTTTCCATCTTATTTCAACCTCTGACCAGACAGACTATTTAACCTACCCCTACATAAGTGCAAATGTTGCCGCATCCGTTCTTCCCGAGCAGGCAGCTGTATGGAGCTATCCCGTTGCAATCGACGTATATAACAAGGCTCCCGGCCCCGGGGTAAATGAGCTTGTTCCGAAAGAAAGAGTTGTTATGAATATGATAAACTCTCTTCTCGGAAGAATTCATCTTGCATCCCGCATACACCTCCTGGATGAAGAAAAGCAGGCACTTATCAAAGAAGGTATTGAGGTTTATGACCGCATCACGCCAGACAAGCTTAAGTCAACACCCTATCTTCCCAAGGGATATGCCGCTTACGGCGATACCTTTGTTGCTTCAGGCTTAAAGACTGATGAAAAGGTTTACCTTGCCCTCTGGAACTTAAAGGGCGAGCGCCACATCCATCTCCCCCTTCCCGAAATTACTGTCAAAAACGTAAAGGTAATTTACCCCGAATCCTTGGACACAAAGTTCAGCTTCGATTCATCATCACTTACAATAGATTTCACCGAAGACATTCAGGCAAGATTTTTTGAAATTGAGATATAAAGAAAAAGGAGCTATAAACAGCTCCTTTTTCAATAGATAATTTTCTTTACAAATCAAAATCTAAATGCTATACTTACCTTAATATAAAGAAAGGGAGGCGATTTTATCTTGAATAAAGGAAAACACGATTACGATTTCAGAAACCGAAGTTATATTAACTCAGGTTCGCTTACACCCACTTCCAACGCCGAAGAAATTGCACCCTGCCTGATAGACGAAAGCTGGGAGATTGTTGCTCCCATTTCTGATTCAAGGCTCGTTCGCTATTTTTTGGGGGATTTATGCAATTTTCTTTGCGATGCTTTCGGCATTTGTATCAGAGTTCGCAAAGTTAAGGATATTTCAGAATACATCGCTTCGCCTAAAAAACGAATCATTTTATGCGACGAATCGCATACCGGTCTTTTAGCCATTAAGTCGGATATGGCATCAGCATTCAAAATTGATATTACCGAGGACTCGGTTATCATCGTGGGCAAAACTGACCGAGGCACAGCTCAGGGCGTATATTACATAGAAGATAAAATGAAACTCCGCGGAGAGGCACGGTTAGTTCTTGAATCTTCAGAACACGCCCCCAAGTTTTCTCCGCGTATGACCCACTCGGGAACTGAGCTTGACACATTCCCCGACAACTTCCTTGAAGCGGCAGCTCACGCGGGTATGGATGCAATAATCGTTTATGCAGGTCATCCCGATACTAATCTTCACGGATTTCCCGACCCGTCACCGATGTGGTCCGACTCCAACTACGGCTACTGTGACTTTAACAATCTTGTGTGGCGTGCAGAAGGCTATGGACTTGATGTTTATATTTACAGTCATATTCTCTGCGATGTTTATCCCGATGATGCAGGTTCAGACGAATATTATGAAGCTTCATTCGGCACACTTTTCAAAAATTGTCCCGGCATCAAAGGAATAATCTTCGTCGGAGAAACCTTTGAATTTCCCTCAAAGGATGAGCGTACCACAGGAATCCGCTGTCAGAAGCGTCCTGCGGGAGATAATCGTCCGTCACCGGGGTGGTTTCCCTGCCGTGATTATCCAAAGCTTTTAAGTTTTGTAAAGAAAACAATTAACAAATACAATCCCGATGCCGACATAGTTTTCTGGACTTACAACTGGGGCTGGGCACCAAAGGAAGACCGTCTCAAACTAATTAATGACCTGCCGAAAGACATTTCTCTGCTTGTAACCTTCGATATGTGGCAGTATTTTGAGGATGAAAACAAAAACCGTTATAAAATTGACGACTATTCGATTTCATTTGAAGGACCATCGGATGTATTCATTTCTGAAGCCGAAGAAGCAAAAGAACGAGGCGTCCGCCTCTACGCAATGGCAAACACAGGCGGACGTACGTGGGATAACGGCGTGGTTCCTTATCTTCCCGTCCCTAATCAATGGCAAAAACGATATGAGGCTCTATGCCGTGCCTGCGACAATTATGCCCTCAGCGGACTTATGGAAAACCATCACTATGGCTGGATGCCGTCTTTTCTCACTCTGTTTTCAAAAAATGCCTTTGATATCGGCGGTATTCCAAATGATGAAATGCTTAAGCAAATTGCACGTCGGGATTTCGGCATCGAAGCCGATAAGGCGCTTAAAGCCTGGCAACTTTTCAGCGAAGGCATCTCAAAAGTCCTTGCAGTCAGTGTGGACCAGTACGGACCTTATCGCTGCGGACCTGCCTATCCCCTTATTTTTGACCGCAGGAAAGAAGACCTGGATATTCCCTATGTTGATTGGGCTTGGCACAAAGGCGGCGGTATATGGAACCCTATCTACCCTGATAAAGTGCTTAATAATCCCAGGCAAACATTGTTCCGATATGAACGAGTACGTACAGTAGCCGATTATTTTAAGCGCGGACTTGAGCTTCTTGAAGATGCTGTCAGGGAAGCAGGCGGCGAATACGGAAGTGAGATATCAAGGCAAGCAGCCGTTGCCCGCTTTATATATTGCACCTACGTCACAACTGCAAATGTTATCGCCTGGGCTATTGCAAAGAATATGCTTGTAGCCAAAAAGGCGGGAAACAAGATTGATTATATGGATGAACTGTATGAAGCTATCGGTGTAAGTGACCGCAGCATAAAAGGACTTGCCGATTGTATGCGCAAAATCGCATCAAGAGAGACCGAAAACGTAGAATTGGCACTTACCTGTTGGGCGGAAGACAGCCTTATCGGATTTGAGGCTTCGATGGAATATGCCTTTAACGATGTAGTTGCCAAATGGAAGAACTCCGAAACACAGTTGTCACTTAAAATGCTGGATGAGTATATAAATGATTAAAAGTAAACGCCTTAAGGATTTGAACAGGTCCAGTAAAAACGGACAATAGAAAAAAGAGACCTCCTATGGTAGAATAATATAAACTACCATAGGAGGATTTTTTATGTCCAGAGAGTACATACATATAAAACAATATGAAAACGAGATACTGCAATTAATCTCTTATGCGTATTTTTCATCCTCCACTCCCAACTCTCTCTTGCAAAATATATAGAAAAGTGTTATACTTAAGATGGATGGATATTCTGGGAAATGCATCAATCTGTTTGATAAAATCAATACTAACCTGAAGGAATGGAAAAGCATCCGGTATGCGTCATTTGCGCTGATGGATTTTCATATCCGGACAGCCTTTAAGACAGATACTCTGCAGCATCAGGCAGAGCTTATATTTCTTCTTATATTTATCTGCACTTTGTCCTGCAAAAATATTCAGATAAACAATGAAGCCTCCAAGGAGAGTCAATCTTAGAGGCTCATTCTTTTTTATTCAATTATCGC
>JAUNRD010000133.1:4661-5805 GCA_030535815.1 Clostridia bacterium | reverse complement strand
TCGGTAAATGTGCCGTTGGAATGGCCCGACGAAAGATAAATTCCGTTATCGGTAAACTTCTTTGCAAGATAATCAATTCCGGGAATTTCCGGTGCGACGGTGCATTTTTTAATAATGTCACCGCCCGCTTCTATCAAAGCATCAACCTCTGCCTTTTCGGGATTTCTTATAAAGGCAGGATTTTGCGCGCCCTTCATTTCCATGGAGATAAAGGGACCCTCTAAGTGAAGTCCGCCGAAATTTATGGTCTTTGAAGCAGAAACTTTGCGATAGGTTTCAAAAACCTTTAATAAAGATTCATAGCTTGCGGCAACAGTGGTGGGTAAAATCTGGAGCGAAGCGGTGTTCATAACCGCGAAGCAGGTGCCGTGCTTTCTGTGGGTTTTTGCCACAGTTTCAAAGGCATCAGCCGTTTTATCCATAAAGTCGGCACCGCCACCGCCGTGGGCGTGGATTTCAACAAAGCCGGGCATAACGTAATTGCCCTTAACATCGATTACCCGTGAGTTTTCGGGAATTTCACCAAAGTAATCTGTATCAAGGATTTTTCCGTCCTCGATAACGAGTATGCCGTCAGAAATGCCGTCCTCTTTGAAAATGGTTCCGTTTTTAATAAAAGTTCTCATATCACTTGTTGTAAATTCTTATTTCGGGAAGGGGAGTTTTTAATGCATCGGGGCAGGCATAAACGGTAGCATCCTGATGAAGGCGGAAAAGTGAGCAGGGAACATATGGAGTAACTTCACCGTGAATAACCTTACGAAGAGCGCCTGCCAGCCAGTCACGGGGCATACACATAATAACCTTTTTCGCCATAAACATTTCCTTCATACCAACGGTTATGCACTTTTTGGGAATGGCGTCAAAGTTTCCGCCTGCATTCATATATGCGTTGATTGTTCTTGTTTCTCTTGATACGTTGAGTATTCTTGTGGGGCGGTTTAAAAATTCTTCGGCAGTAACAACCTCGTCTGCTTCGGGAGGCTCGTTGAAAGCATAGTGTCCGTTTATTCCCACACCGCCGAAAACAAGGTCAAGCTTGCCTGCTTTTTCTATAAGCTCCATAACCTTTCCGGGATTTTTGGGGTCGGGGAAATATCTGTTTTCGGGAAGAACGTTAAGCTCCTCGTTAATCTGTGAATAG
>JAUNRD010000133.1:0-4651 GCA_030535815.1 Clostridia bacterium | reverse complement strand
CTGCCTTGTCTAAATATTCGTCGTTATCGTCAAGATACTCGTCCATATTTATAAATGTGCAGTTTTTAAGGCTTATGCGGTATTTATTTACAAGGTAAACTATTCTCGCATAGGGACCAAGTGGACCGTAGGGAACAACCATTATTGTGGGCTCTCCCTTTTTGTTGTTTTCCTCTATAACGGAAAGGACATCCATGGCAACACGCCAGTAAAGGTCAACCTCTGTTTCACAACGCTCTAATTTGATAGTGCTTCCTTCGCCCAGCATTTCGGCGGGCATTTTATTATAATCTGTCATATTTGACACCTCCTTATTTTATTTTAACAGATTTATAAAAATATGTATATAGACAGCCTTGCTCAAAATTAGCACAAAACTGCTGTTGACATAAATAAAGATGGTTGGTATAATTTCTTTAAGGAGGCGGTTTTATGGTACGTTCAAGCGAATATAAATCGGCTGAACCTTTATGTGTAAACAGCTGTGACTGTCAGCATCTTTCGGGAAGGGATATAGGCTCGTTCAGGGAAAAGGGAAGAGTTGACTATCACATTCTTTTTATCACCGAAGGCTCACTTTTTATAAAGGAAAACGGAGTTGAACAGGAAGTAACCAAAGGAAACATCGTTATATACCGCCCCTTTGAGGTACAAAATTACTATGTTAAAGCCGGGATAAAAACAACCTCCTATTATGTGCATTTTTCGGGCACGGAGTGCGAAAAGCTTCTTTCGGGGTTTAAGCTTTCAAAAAGAGTTATTTATATCGGGGAAATTCCCCACGCAGAATCGCTTTTTAAGAAAATGATAGAAGAATATTATCTTAAAAGGCCATATTCAGTAGAGCTTTGCGCAGGTTATCTTTACACAATCCTTGCACTTTTTGCAAGAAGAAATGTGTGGGACTCACACTATATCGCAGATGAAAGAATTGAAAAGGTGTTAAAGCGTATGACGGCGGATTTCGGAATGGAAGTTGATATTTCGTTTTATGCCGATATGTGCAGCTTAAGTGTAAGCCGCTTTACCCATCTTTTTAAAAGGTGCACAGGAAAAAGCCCTAAAAATTACATACTTGAAATGCGGATAAAGAGGGCATCGGAGCTTCTTGAAAATACCGACCTTCCCATGCAGAAGGTGGGGGAGGAAACGGGCTTTAACGATCAGAACTATTTTTCGAGGATTTTCAAAAAATATAAGGGAGTATCGCCTTTTAATTACAGAAAAAGCTTTAATTAATTGAAAATGTGTGGTAAAATATATCTGATAACTTTAAGGGAGGTGGATTTATGGTAATACCGGAAAATATATTGTATGCTCTGTCAGGCCTTACAAAAAAGGGGTTTGAAGCATACCTTGTGGGCGGCTGTGTCCGCGATATGATTATGGGGAAAACTCCATCCGATTTTGACATTACCACAAATGCCCTTCCCGAAGAGATAATAAATTGCTTTCATGATAAAAAATGCGTCCTTTCGGGGATGAAGCACGGAACGGTGGCGCCTATAATAAATGGCGAAGCGATAGAAATCACCACCTACCGTATTGACGGTGAGTATAGGGATTCACGCCATCCGGAAGAAGTTTACTTTACAAAGAAATTAGAGGAAGATTTGTCCCGCCGGGACTTTACGGTAAACGCCATGGCGATGGACGAAAACTTCAATATAACAGATCCCTTTTCGGGAAAGGCGGACATTGAAAAGGGCATAATCCGCTGCGTCGGTGACGCGGAAAAGAGATTTACCGAGGACTCCCTTCGCATAATGCGGGCACTGAGGTTTTCGTCTGTTCTGGGATTTTCCATTGAAGAGGAAACAAAAAAAGGTATATTAAATCTTTTTCCCTTACTTTCAAACATCGCAAGGGAAAGGATTTTTACGGAGCTTAAAAAGCTTTTAGCAGGTATTAATGCGCCTTTTGTATTATCTGAATTCAAGGATGTATTTCTTTTTATAATGCCGTCTCTTTCAAAAGTGAAGTATTATGACAACGTAAAGAGAATAAAAGGCTGTGAGACAGCCCTATCCTTTGCCCTTTTATTTGACGGGATATCGGAAGAGGATGCAAGGGATGCTCTTAACTACTTAAAAACCGACAGGCTGTTAAAGGATAATGTCATAAGGCTTATGGAAGATAAAAACGTAGATTTTTCTGACATTATCAAAATGAGATATTTCCTTAAAACAAGGAAATATGAAGATGTATCAAGGCTGATAAGCTTTAAAGAGGCTCTGGAATTAATTACAGAAAATGAAACAAGGGAGGCTCGTGCTCTTCTTGAAAAAGCATCATCTTCCTGCACTAAAATAAAGGAGCTTGCCATTTCGGGAAGCGATCTTTTATCCATTGGTATTTCAGGGAGAAAAACAGGCATAGTGCTTGATGCACTTTTGAATCTTGTAATAGAGGAAAAATGTGAAAACGATAAGGCTTCTCTCATAAATGCGGCAAAAAGCATTGAAGATAGGCATTAATTGTGGTTTTTGGGCGATTTATACATAAAGAGCGGTGTCGTTTTTCGTCAATTTGTCCCTTGAAGAAAATGCCGTTTTATGGTATTATATAGAGGTGATAAATTGAGCAAATGACAGATTGGGATAGTGCCCGGAGGATTTTTATGTATAATATAGGGGATATGGTGCTTTACGGCGGCGAAGGCTTGTGCAGGATAATCGGCATCGAGGACAAAAAGATTGCTGACAGAACTATAAAATACTATGCTCTCACACCGGCGGGAAATGAAAGCTCGGTTTTTTATGTGCCTACGGAGGGGAAGGTTGCCGAAACAAAGCTCAGGAAAATTATATCGGGAAAAGAAATTAAAAAAATAATTAATGATGCAGAGTTTGCTTCCTGGGAAGAAAATGACCGTCAGAGACGGGATATTTACTCAAACGCCATTAACTGTGCCGACAGAGGAGCGATTGCTTCTCTCATCAAAGCCTGCGACAGGCATAAAAAAGAAATTTCCGAGATTGGTAAGAAGCTCCACAAGGTGGATGAATATTTCCTTGCCGAAGCTGAAAAGCTTTTATACGGAGAGTTCAAAACCGTATTTAAGATTGAAAAGGAAGAAATAATTCCTTTTGTGCTCGGCGAATTTTGTCCTGAAGAAATATAATTAAAATGTGCGGAAAAGTATTTTCCGCACATTTTTTGTTTCTTGACAGAAACTTCCTGCCGTGCTATTATTAGTCGGAAAGGATGATTTTTATGAAAAGAATATTTTTGATTTTTACTGCTGTTTTAATGATGATCTCAAGCTCGGGTTGCACCGTAAGGTCTGAAAAATATACTGATGAAAACGGGGAAGAAAAGGAATTTACCTACGTTACAAGACCGACAGAAGATAAATTTGAAAGCTTTTCAAAAGCGCTTACAGAAAAAGGTTTTGCCTTTACCGAAGAAGATAAGGCAGAGGGAATTATAAACGGTGTAAAGGCCGGAAAGAAATACACGCTTTCCGATGGAAGAGTGTTTGAGATTTTCTGCTACGATGTGAAAAGCGAGGACTATAAGGAAATGGCTAAAACCGGAAAAATGTATATGGAGATGTTTGATACATATATACCGGCAGCGGTAAATGACGAATATGCATTAATCCCCGCAAATGATGAAGGAATAAAAGAAATGTTTTTATCACTTGAATAATTTTCTGCCTGCGATGAAAATCGCAGGCCTTTTATTTTACAATAAATTAATTTCTTATATATTGACTTTAAGGCTTCCTTAATGTATATTATATTATGAAGAGATAGCCTCTTACATAGGAAGGAGGGAAACTATGGCTAAAGAGGTATTCAACCGTGTTGAAAAAAAGTATCTTCTGACCGGAGAAATTTTTGAAGAAGTTGTTAAACGGATAAAAGATTATACATATATGGATAAGTACAATATCGGCGGAGAGTATTATACCCTATGCAGCCTTTACTTTGATACGGATGACAAGCGGTTTATAAGACACTCTTTATCCAGTCCCGTATACAAGGAAAAGCTTCGCCTTCGCTCTTATGGAGTGCCGAAGGAGGATTCTAAGGTATATCTTGAAATGAAGAAAAAATTCAAGGGTACGGTAAATAAAAGAAGAACTGCCTTTTACTATACCGAAGCCATGGAATTTCTTGAAAAAAGGGAAATGCAAACCCTTCTGCCCCATATGAACGGACAGGTTATAAAGGAACTTTCAGAGTTTCTGAAAATGAATCCCGGAATAAAGCCTTCGTGTATTGTAGCGTATGACCGACTGGCGTTTTTCGCCAACGATAACAAGGATTTAAGAATTTCCTTTGATAAGGATATAAGAACAAGGATGCACGAGCTGGATTTGCTTAAGGGAGACTATGGTGAGGCACTTATTAAACCGGATATGAGACTTATGGAAATCAAAGCTGTGGGAGGATATCCTTTGTGGCTGGTGGATATACTGTCGGAGCTTGAGATAAGAAAAAGCAGATTTTCCAAATACGGAAAAGCATATATGCGGGAAAAAGAAGCATTGTTAAATATAGAAACAGAAGCATTTGTATAAGAAAGGATGACAAAAATGAAAAACATTGCAATGAAAATTCTGGCGTTTTTGCTGGTGTTCACGATGCTCTGCTCAACGGTAAGTGTGTTTGCTGAAGAAACAGATACAACACCTGCTACA
>JAUNRD010000132.1:2600-5909 GCA_030535815.1 Clostridia bacterium | reverse complement strand
GCTGAATTATGATGAACTGTGCATCAAAAATCATTGCCAAAACTGTAATTATACAGAATATCCACACCTTGCCCCATATATGGGAAAACAAAATACTTGTAAGCGAAATAACTTAGTTTATCCAGTGACCTACCTCGGATTTTGTCATAACGCCACAATTTCTTCGGGCGTATGCTTCTTAAAGGAAAAGGATTCGGGATTATATGTAAGCGCCTTATCCTTCCACTTCTTAACCCGTAACAGCTCATAAAGCTTTTTTTCTGTTTTTCCATTTTCTTCACTCGCTGTTATTTCATCAGTTTATCAAAGGTTATTCTTAAGTTTTTTATAAATTCAGAAAGCCTCCTCGGAGCATTTGCTTCAAGATAGTGTAAGGTTTCTCTGAGCAGCTCATCTTTGCTTTTGCTTTCTGCATCTTCTGTCCCGATTTTCTTTGCCATTTTTAAAATATCTTTCAGGCATTCATTTCCTCTTACATAATGCTTGAGGTTTGCTGTCCACAGCTTTAATATATGAGTGTATTTTTCATTTTTACCCATTACATCTTCTTTTGTAACAGTAGTGCAGTGGGGATTTGCAACAATGCACAAATCAAGAATAAGAAACGGATTGTCCTTATCAATCGCAAGGGACACGATGTATTTATCGGGAGCAAGGCTCGGTGCGTAATCGGCATAGTAAATATCCATCTTATCCTTAAGAAGCTCTGTAACATCAAGCATAAATAGTCCGTTGTCTATCCCCGAAACATCTATCTCTATATCTATATCGGACAGCTCATCATATGTATCTTTTGCAACGCTTCCGTAAAGATTGCACTTTTTAACGCCGGGAATATCATTGAGCAATGCCATTATTTCGCTTGCTTTTTCTTTTAACATCAAAGGCATTTTAGTTCCTCCCGGCAAAATCGCACGATGCACTCCACATGGTGCGTAAAGGGGAACATATCAAAAGGATAGGCTTTTTCGACCGTATAGCCGTGTTCGGATAAATACTTTGCGTCTCTGGCAAGAGTTGCAACATCGCAGGAGACGTAAACGATTCTTTCGGGCTTCATTTTGGCAATTGCGCAAAGGAGCTCTTCCCCGCAACCTTTTCTGGGCGGATCAACCACAACAACGTCTGCCTTTTCTCCTTCTTCTATAAGCTTTGGCGCCACTATTTCCGATGCTCCCTCATAAATTTCGGCATTGGTGATTCCGGCGCGCTCCAGGCTGTATTTTGCAGACTTTACGGCAGATGGTACAATTTCAACACCAATCACTTTTTTTGCCCCCTTTGAAAGAGCCGCCGTTATGGTGCCCGCTCCGCAGTAAAGGTCGAAAACCGTTTCCTTTCCCGTTAAATGACAGAGTTTCACTGCCTTATTGTAAAGCTGTTCCGTAAGATACTTATTCACCTGGAAGAAGGAATCGGGGTAAATGTCAAAATCCGTTCCGCAAAGGCGGTCGGTTATAAAGTTTTTACCGAAAACCGTGACGGATTTATCCCCAAGTATGGTATTTGTATGCTTTTCGTTGATATTTAAGACGAGAGCTGCCACATTTGCTTTACGAAGGGGTGTTTCAAGACCCTTAAGGTCGATTTTTTCAGTTGCTATGATGACTGCCAGTATTTCTCCCGTGGATTTTGAAACCCTTGTATAAACATGGCGGACAACGCCTCGCCTTTCCGTAGGCTCATAGGGCGGAATTTTTTTCTCTTTAAGGTAAGATAGAATTATCTCTGTCACCTTTTTTGCCGATTCATCCTGAATTACACAATGGGGCACGCTTACCTTGGTATTGGTGCGGTTTTTATACATAGCCTGGGTATAGTCGCTTGCCACGGGCATCTGGGTTTTATTGCGGTAGCCCGTCTCTTCCGCAGTAGCTGTATCAGCTACCTCAATATCCATCCCAGCTATGTGGGAAAAGGCGTTTTTAACCTTGTCCTTTTTGAAATACGCACGCTCTTTTTCCGACATATGCATAATGGCACAGCCCCCGCACTCATAAAAGTGGGGGCAAATCGGCTCTGTCCTTTCCTCCGAGGGCGTAAGGATTTCCATACACTTACCCCAGGCAAAGGTTTTGCCGGGTTTTACGATTCGGCAAAGGATATAGTCTCCTCTCACGGTGTTCGGGATAAACACGGGATATTTCCCGATTCTTCCCACTCCTGCGCCCTCCGAGGTATAGCCGTCTATATAAATTCTCACTTCATCATTTTTGTTTACTTCCATAAAAATCCGCCTCATTATATAATCAATCTATTTTACCACAAAAAAACTCTTTTGCCAATATCTTTTCGGAATTTTACGGCAAAAAAGAACGCAGACGTAAGTCTGCGTTCTTTTAACACGTTATTATTTAACTTCTATCATATCTGTATAGAGTGTTTTTATGCTGTCACCTTCAACGTAGGTAATAAAGCCTACCGCCTTTATACCAAGCTCGGTATAGCTTGCAGAAAGCTTATACTGTCCGGATGCCGTATCGGAAGCAAATGCCACCTTTACCGCCTTTCCGTTGCCGCTTGTCATTCCTGCATCTGCAACCGTAAGCTTACCGTCTTCGCCGGAGCCTATGTAGCTTGCATCCTTTACATAGATAACGCCTGTTTCAATAACTTCAACTCCGGAAGGCACATATCTCGTTGTGATAAAGCCTGCAACATTCACTCCGTTCACCACGTCAGATGTTTCGGTTATTGTAATCTGTACCTTTTCTGTAACTGCTTCATCTTTGGGGCCGAACACAGCCACAAGAGTAATATCTGCATCAGGAGCATAGAATATGTACTTCTCATCATAACTTACGATACTTTCGCCTAAAGTCCAGTACTTGAATTCTTCGTCGTCATTGGGTACATCAGCAGTTACACGAAGCACTGTATCATATGCAAATGTTCCGCTTACCACTTCGGCTTTTCCGCTTCCTAACGCAACTACTTTACCGCCTTCAACGGTAACTGTACTACTTCGCTTATTTTCATCTGATTTTTTCTCATACAGCGCATAGTACTCGGTATTTTCACTTATACCCGCATTAACATCAATATCGCTTCCTGCCTTATCCACCCACTTGCTGAATGCGTAGCCTGTGGTATAAAGTTTTTCAACAGAAGGAACCAAAGCTGTGGGAGCACTATCCTTCTTCACATATCCCGTTGCCAGGATGCTTCCCTTATCTATTCCGTAGAAGCTTACAAAAGCTTCTGTTTCATCAGGACTTGCAAATACCGCTTTGATATCCTTACCTATTGCTGACCTTACGGTAAGCGAAGTTCCTCTTCCTAAAATTCTTCCTGTATTTGCTTCAACCC
>JAUNRD010000132.1:0-2590 GCA_030535815.1 Clostridia bacterium | reverse complement strand
GTACATAAATCCGCCGTTTTCATTTTCGTTGGGAGTTGCTGTGAAGGTTATTTCCTTATTGGGAGCAACAAAGTTATCACCCATAGAAGGAGCATTATTTACTGTTACGTTACCGCCTGCAGGTGTAATCTGAATGTTAACAAAGTCACCCTTTATAATGTGAATTATGTCGGCAGTTACGTGTTCACTCCTACCGTCAAACTTCATTCTCATATAACGATAGTTTACAGATTCTGTAAACATAAGGTCGTTGGAAGCAGGAGCTTCTTTAGTTGCCGCACCTTCGAAAAGTTTTACCCATTCTTCGTTATCCGCATTTTTACCGTAAATTGTAATCTTGTTATATTCGTTACCACTTACACGCTCGGTAATTCTCACACCCTTATAGTTGATGGGTGCTGTTCCGAAGTCAACATCAATATAATGGTCAAGCTTTGTATCCCCTGTAGGAGTATCATTCACTAATGTATATGCTGTATGCCAGTTCTGGCTGTTTTTAGCATTTTTAAGTTTTCCTGTAAATGCATGTCTGGGGTGAACAGCACCTCCGTTTGCAGAGCTTGTTCTTACCAACCAAGCACCTTCTGTCGGAACGATTTCGTCTGCCTGGAAAACTGCATATGCATCAACTGCAGGAATTTTTGCCCATTCGGATGTAATTGTAACATTGTATGTCTTTGTCGTATCATCTTCAAATGTTACTGTCACAGGAACGATACCATCTTCTTCAAGAGTAAGTGTTGCATAAAGGTCCATATTTGCTCTGAACACATATCTCTCGATTGTAATTGTCTTACCATCATCGGAAGCAGTAAAGTCAAGAGCTGTTCCGTTGTTATAAGAAACGCTCTTTACAGACTTACCGCTTAAGTTTGTGAGAACAAGAGCACCTGTTCCCTTACCGGTTTCTGCTTCGGCAAGGACATAAGTAACCTTTGATGTATCTGCCTTTACAACAGATAAAGAAAACTCTGTTCCGTTTGTAAAGGTTAATGTCAGAGGATATGTACCCTTTTCAAGTGCTTTAAGATAAGCTTCATCAATTGTAAGGGTGCCTTCACTGTAAGTATACGCTACAGCCTCTCCCTTTGCATCGGTAAGAGCAGAAGGTGTTTCACCGGCAAGTGCAGAGAATGTATACTGTACCTCATTTTCATCCGATTCATCGTAAACAACCTCTGAAGCACTTGTAAGTTCGGTTGCAGGCTTAACAACAAGCTTGCCGTTTGAATCAACGATGAGTTCTCTTCCGTCAGCATTTTTTGCTCCTGTTACTGTCATACCGCTTTCAACAATCGCATAGCTTTCCGGAATTGCAGAGTCTGTAAGATTCAATACAACGCTTCCGTTAAAGTTGCCTCCCTCGTATACCAATGCATCCGCACCATAAGCTAAGCTCTTTACAAAGTTAATTTTTGAAGCAGGAGCTTTAATTGTTCCAAGTGCTCCGTTGCCGGTAATCGTAATTTTATATATGCTTGTACCTTCAACAGTAGGTGTTGAAGAATTTTCAATTACCACATCGCCAAGCCTTACATTGAAATAGCTCTTACCCAAAATCAAACCTTTAGTGCTTATGCATCCTGTAACAGTACCTTTAAGAAGGTTAACATCAAGTTCATTTGCACCATCAAATACGCCCTTATCCCAGTCTGCCTTTACATACTGAATTTTTGCACCTTCACCGTTAAGTGTAAAATGTGCTCTTCCTGTTTCGTCTGTAGCTCGCTGAACCCAGACAACACCACCGTTACCCATATTCATAACACCGGAAGCTGTTCCGCCAAGCACCGCATAATCGCCTAAAGTTACACTACCCGTGGAAATATAGAAAAATCCGTAGTTGTTCTGTGTGGTAACACCCTTTTTAAGATCGATGTTCTTAAAGAGTACATTTGTAGCTTTCGCTATATACATCGGGGCAGCGGGTGCCACATTTGTTGTAAGGTCAAAGTTTGCACCATCAACTATGATGCTCTTACCTGTATTGAATATGAGCTGTTCGTCAAGTGTGATGTCGGAAAGAAGGGTAACTGTGTCTCCCGTTACAGCCGCATTTATTGCAGTCTGAAGAGAGGTATACTTGACATCTCCGATTTTCGCAACATATTCTGCCACAACAAGATTTCCGCTTGAATTAACCGCAAGGTCTTCTCCCGTGGCAAGCTTTGCACCCGTCACATTCATTCCGCTTTCAACAAGTGCATAGCTCTGAGGCACTGTTGTGTCAAGCACATTTAATATAACGCTTCCGTTAAAGTCACTTCCCTGATATGTCTTTGCCGGTGAATCATAGGAAAGAATCTTCTTAAAGCTTATCTTATCCGAGGATGCTATAACTGTTCCGAGTGTTCCGCTGCCTGTGATATTAACAGTTGTACTTGTCGTTCCGTTAACCATAGGCTCTTTTGAATTTGTAATTGTAACATCGCCCAGGTTTACAACAAAGTTACCTCTGTTACCTACAAAAGCCGTGCCATGTGTACATTTATCTATTGTACCCTTAAGAAGGTTTACTTCTGCAGAGCTTGATCCGTCAAATGCACCCTTCTGCCATGAGCCTTTTATATTCTGAATTTTAGCGCCTTCA
>JAUNRD010000131.1:2919-5942 GCA_030535815.1 Clostridia bacterium | reverse complement strand
TTTTTTCGTAAGTCGTATACAATGAATAGGGAGTATCACTGATGAAAAATTTTGAATGGTAAAAAATTTTTCTCGAACATTGCGAAACCGTAAAGAAATCCGAAAAGGATTTTAGGTTTTGCAATACAATGTGAAAAACGCAAAATGAGCGTTTTTTCGTAAGTCGTATACAATGAATAGGGAGTATCACTGATGAAAAATTTTGAATGGTAAAAAATTTTTCTCGAACATTGCGAAACCGTAAAGAAATCCGAAAAGGATTTTAGGTTTTGCAATACAATGTGAAAAACGCAAAATGAGCGTTTTTTCGTAAGTCGTATACAATGAATAGGGAGTATCACTGATGAAAAATTTTGAGTGGTAAAACAGAATTGAAAGGACTTTTGTAGGGGTCGATGCCCACATCGACCCGCTGACATATTCTACAGCTTGGAGGAATAGAAAATGCAGGATTTTATTATTAAAATCGGTTTTTCTGAAGAAGATGCAGCATACCTTTCCAAGGTTTGCGACACTCTTACGGAAGACAAGGAATCAAGAGATAAAATAAAGTGTGCACTTGACGATTTGTTCCTTTGCAGGGAAAGAAAATATAATGAAATATTAAAACAGCTTTCGGAGGAGAAAAATATACATATTTACACAGTAAATCTGGCATTTTTGCTCCTTGCGGCAAGACCTCTTCGCTATATCTACAAGGCAAAGGGAATATCAGAAGATGTATATTGCAATTCCGTGCTTGATTTGTCCACAAAAAATGACGAGTGCAAGAAGGTTTACGGAATCGTCGGTACCTTTGTTTCCGACTGGATGAGCCTTTACTACTGGCTTAAAATTTATGGTCTCGGCAGACTTCAGTATGAGCCTATGGCTTCGGACGTTGATTTTAAGGACTATGTGAAAAAGGGCGATACTGTATTAAACTGTCACATTCCGTCAACTGGTCCTCTTACAGAAGAGCTTTTGACAGATTCGCTCAAAAAAGCCTATGACTTTTTCGGATACACGGGACCTATGCCCGTAAGATGTGCATCCTGGCTTATACATCCGGGAATCGCCTCCTGCTATAAAGAGGGAAGCAATATGAAAATGTTTTACGATTGCTTTGAAATAGTTTTCAGGAAGGACTATGAAACCAAAGGCGAATGCTGGAGAATTTTCGGCAAAAAGGAATTTGACGACGTATGTGAAGCCGACCTTAAAACAAGCCTGCAGAAAAACTATTATAAATATATTATCGAAGGCGGAAAAGCAGGCCACGGAATAGGATTTTTCATGTACGAGCCCGATAAAGGCATTTACAGATAAGGAGGAAACGGTATGCAGTGGGAATTATCAACACCCGTAGATCTTGAAAAAATGGCGAAAGAAGAAAAGCTTTGTATTGTTCCGATTGGTGTACTTGAACGCCACGGAGAGCATCTGCCCCTCGGAACAGACGGACTTGTTGCACATAAAATTGCGGTTGAAGCATCAAAAATCGAGCCTTGTGCGGTTTTCCCCGTTTACTGGTTCGGTCAGGTTCACGAAGCAAAGTTTTCCTCAGGTGCGGTAAGCTTTGAATCGGATTTTACATTAACCCTTCTTAAAAATCTCTGCGACGAAATTGCAAGAAACGGTTTTACAAAAATTATGTTTGTGAACGGCCACGGCGGAAACGGTTCGTTGCTTTCCTATTTCCTTTTTTCAACAATGGATAAAAATGTGCCCTACACACTTTATTCCGTAATGTACGATTCAGGTCTTACACCTTCTGAAAGGGAAGAGGCGGATAGCTACATGGCGGCAGATTCGGGCGGACACGCAGATAAATGGGAGACAAGCCTTGTTATGTCTGTTGCACCCGAAAGCGTGAAGATGGAATATCAAAGGTTCCCTGAACCCATAAAGGCTATGGGAAGGGTAAATCATCTTGGAAGAGTGTTTACACCTTTTTCCTGGTATGCAAGCTTCCCCGAACACGTTACGGGTAATCCTTCCATGGCAAATAAAGAAGCGGGCGACAAGCTTATAGAGCTTTATGCAAAGGTTCTGGCAAGAGATATAAAGGCGGTTAAGGAAGATACTGTTGTGGAAAGCCTTAAAGAAGAATTTATGGAAAGGTCGGAAAAAATCGGGAAATAATTAAGGAGGCGGCAGTATGCAATGGGAACTTTTAACATCTAAAGAACTTGAGGATATGGCGAAAAAAGAAAAAATTTGCCTGATACCTATAGGAATACTGGAACGTCACGGAGACCACGGCCCCCTTGGGACAGACGTTCTGGCGGCACATAAAATTGCGGTTGAAGCTGCAAAAATTGAGCCTTGTGTGGTTTTCCCCGGCTATTGGTTCGGGCAGGGACACGAGGCAACACATTCTCCCGGAGCAATAGTTTTTGATTCAGACCTTACAATTACCATTCTTAGAAATCTTTGCGATGAAATAGGAAGAAACGGCTTTACAAAAATTATGTTTGTAAACGGTCACGGCGGAAATATGCCGATGCTTAATTATTTCCTTTTCTCAAATATGGACAGAGATGTTCCTTATACTCTCTATGCCGTAAGCTTTGATGTGGGATTAAGCTCTGATGAGCTTGACGAAGTATATAAATATGTTATTCCTGACGGAGGTCACGCAGATGCCTGGGAAACAAGCCTTGCAATGTCTGCGGCACCGGGCAGCGTAAAGCTTGAAAACTGCAAAGCTCCGGAGCCTATTGAGGCGCTTAAACGTGTCAAGCATTTAGGAAGGGTTAAAACACCTTTCTCCTGGTATGCAAGCTATCCCGAACACGTTACGGGAAGCCCCTCCAAAGCTACAAAGGAAAAAGGGGATAAGCTTATCGAATTATATGCAAAGAGACTTGCAAAGGACATTCTGGCTTTGAAAGAAGACACGGTAGTTCCTTCCTTCCAGAAGGAATTTTTCGAAAGGGCAGACAAATACGAAAATAAATAAGCCTTGCAAATAACTTTTGAAAAGAAAATATTGACAAGTGAAACGAAAAATGCTATACTTTTTGTATAGCATTTTTTAT
>JAUNRD010000131.1:0-2897 GCA_030535815.1 Clostridia bacterium | reverse complement strand
GATGACACTATGCGAAAAATTTTATGTCTGGCTCTTACTCTTGTTATGATTTTCACCTGCACAGTTTCAGCTTCGGAAAAGGCTATAAAAGCTGATACCGCATCAGACCTTTCGGGGGCTGTGCTTTCAGGGGGGAAGGTGACGCTTAACTATGCCGATAACTATGCTTTATTCAAAGGTGTTGATTTAACCGGAATAAAAGCCGTAGGGATAAAGGCGGACTTTACCATGGAGCCCGCTGCCGCAAACGGCGATGCCATACAGTTAAGGCTGGATGATCCCTTAAAGGGAAAGTGCATCGGCTACATCGTTTTAAGCGATAAGGAATCCTATGACAAGGTGTTTTACACCAACATTGAAGAAACAGAGGGCGTGCACGATTTATACCTTAAATCCACCTACGGAGAAAAAGGCGTGTCCCTTAAAATTTCAGAAATCCTCCTTTCGGATGCACCTTACGAAAGCGGCTATACTCCCGTGCCCGATTCTGCCATTGTTGACGGATGGTATGACACATTGGCGGCAACTGATGCTCTCGGAAGAAAAATTGCAGATTATGCCGAGGCAGGAGATGTAAAAAACGGCACTCACGAAGTCGGAATAACCTACTGGAACTGGTCAGGCGGCAGAAGCCTTTCAACAGCTGCTCCGGGAAAGCCTTCCAATGTAAGAATTCCCTCTGAAATAATTGCGGCAAATCCTGATGCAAAGGACGATTACAACCACAAGGCGTGGGATACCAATGCTACATATCATTGGGCAGAGCCGATTTTCGGCTACACCACAAACTATGACTATTTCAAATTCCGCCGTCACGCAGAAATGCTTGCCATGGCAGGAGTTGACGCCGTTTTCCTTGACTGGACCAACGGAAGTAACATTTTCCTTGATACCACAAATTTAATGTTTCAGGCATTTTCCGATGCAAAGGCATCGGGAGTAGATGTTCCGAAAATTTGTGCTATGGATTCCTGGTCATCTGATTATAGGGACAGAGAGATGCAGGTAAAGGCAATTTACTTAAACTATATTAAAAATGAAAAGTATAGAGACCTTTGGTATACCTGGGATGATAAGCCTCTTCTTTTCGGAAGTACCACAAGAGAATATTTATCCAATAAATCCTTTGGTTCGGGAGATGCCGAAAGTGACAGACTTTTAAATGAAATTTTTGATAACTGCACAGTAAGGGATATGGGAAGCAAGGTTGCCGGAGAATATACGGACGGTGCAAACAGCTGGATTTGGCTTCAGAAATATCCTCAGACAGCCTGGGATTTGGAAGAAGACGGAAGACCCGAGAGTGTAAGCCTCGGTATCGCAATAAACCAGTCTTATGTATTTGAAAATGAAAAGGTGGGCGTATTTTCAGACCCCTACACAAGAGGAAGAAGCTACACCGAAGCCTTTGGTGAGGATTATCGCGAAGGCGCAATGAACGAGGGATATTTCTTCCGTGAACAGGCAAGCCGCGTGCTTGATTTAGACCCTGCAATAGTTATCGTAGGCGGCTGGAACGAATGGATTGCAGCTCGTCAGAGTATGTATTCAGGCTTTGAAAATGCCTTTGTTGATACCTTTGACGATGAAAACAGCCGTGATATCGAACCTTCAAAAGGGAAGCTCAGAGACGACTATTATATGCTCTTAATTGATTTTGTCAGAAAATACAAGGGTGTTCGTCCTCCGAGGGTTGCAGGCGAGGCAAAAACCATTGATATTTCGGGCGACATTTCCCAGTGGGACAGCGTAACTCCCGAATATATAAATGTCGGCGGAGGATATGAACGAGATATCTATGGTATGACAAATCCCGCTACGGGAGAAAGATATCACTATGTTACAAAGGAAGTAAACAAAATTGTATCCTCCAAGGTTTCAAGAGATGATGCAAATATCTATTTCCTCGTAAAAGCATCAAAGCCCATAACAGAAGCGGAAGACTTTATGCATATCTATATTGACGTTGACAGAAACCGTGCAACAGGCTGGGAAGGCTATGACTTTGCAGTTAACCTTGGCGGAAAAGGCATTCTTTCCTCCTGCACCGACGGAGCAAACTTCGGTAAGGTGGCAGACGTTACTTTAAGCATACAGGGCGAATATATGATGGTTTCTGTTCCGAGATGGATAATAGGTGAAGCAGGAGCAGTTGAATTTGAATATAAAATTGCAGACTCTGCAAAGGAAAGAGAAAACTTCTTAAACCTTTACGAACACGGAAGTGTTGCACCCCTCGGAAGAATGAACTATTTATATACAGAGCTTCAAGAGGTTACATTAGATGCACATACAAGAAGCCTTCTTTTTGAAACAGCGGTAGTAAAAGCAGGAAGCAAGTATATAAATGTTGAAGGCGGAAAGATGTTTGCATTTGAAGCTGATACAAGATACGGAACCTTTGCTGAAAACGGAACAGTTTATGTTCCAGCCAAGGCGGCGGAAGATATCCTCGGCTACGGCGAAACAAAAATTGAATTTTATGCAGATGAAAACCTTTTGTATGTAAAGAGTCACAAGCTTGAAAACTATGAAATAGTTGATAACCGCTGGACATATTCCTTCATCGGAACTTCTGAAGTAAGGGTAAACGGAAAGATAAGAACACTTTCAAACCCCTTGAAGCTGGTTGACGGAATTCCTTATATGCCCATAAGCTATTTTGCGGAGGCCTTTGACCTTGAGGTTAAGGATTTAGGTGGCGGCGTATTTGCAATAGGACGTTACGGAATAAATGAAGCTGCGGCATTAGCTGCTGCGGAAAATCTTTGATAGGAGGGGAAGAATATGAAAAAAACATTATCTTTAATACTTGTTTTTGCGCTTATGCTTTCTCTCGCATCGGCAGTTTGCGTAAGTGCAGAAGAATATTATGAGGATTCTTCATCCTGGACGAT
>JAUNRD010000130.1:1449-5950 GCA_030535815.1 Clostridia bacterium | reverse complement strand
CTTTTGTTTTAAAAAATGAATAAAAAAAGGTCATTCATGCAGACTAATACTCATCTGATACAGAAAAAAATAAAAGGTGCATCACACCTTTTATTTTTTTTATTCTATAATATTTTCGATTGAGTTATAGACCATACCTGCAATTTCATCAATGGTTTTAAGCTTTTTTTCTTCTGTACATTGGATTTTTATAAAATCAAACTTATCAGCAACATAAACCGCGCTTTCGTAGGATTTGAAAAGATGGTTTGAATCGCGCTCGTGAATATCGTGGGAGGCCTCGGAATCAAACTTGTTTTCTCTTTTTGCGATAAGTTCCAAAGAAACCTCGGGCGGAACATCTAAGAATAACACGGCATCCGGCTTCGGAAGCCCGATTTTTTCATACTCGAAATCAGTCTGAAATTCAAGATAGTTGTCACGCTCGGTTTTGTCGCTGATTTTTGATGCCTGATGGATAAAGTTTGATGTTACGTAGCGGTCTGCAATTACAATTCCGCCACCGTCCAAAAAGGTTTTCCAATTTTTTCTGTAGCTGCAGAATCTGTCTACGGCGAAAAGAGCGCTTGCAGCATATGCATTTACGCTGTCTGCCGTTTCTCCGAGCTCGCCTGAAAGATACATTTTAACAGGGGCGGAAGAAGGTGAATCATAGTCCGGAAAGGTTATATTCATTATGTTTTTGCCTTCAGATATAAGTCTTTCACAAAGCTTTTTGGTTTGTGTGGCCTTGCCTGATGCGTCAACACCTTCTATTACAATAAGTGGCATAAAAATCCTCCTTTACCCGATTAATGAAACGAAGCTGTCACCCATGTATAGACAATGGCATTATTGCTGTCTATACGGATTCTATGCATACATCTGTCGCCGTCAAACTCTGAGGTGTCTGTATAAAGCAGATTGCCTTCTGAGTCATAATATTCTGCTTTTATAAGATTTTCACCGTCGTATGTATGTACTTCTTTTGCATAATCTCCAACGGCTGAGCCTGAATATTCAATGGATTTGATGCTGTCGCCTGAGTAGGTGTATTTCATGCTTCCGATATTATTATCTTCAGCATCAAAGATGTTTTCCGAGGAAAGTTTTCCGTTTTTGTATGAATATCTTCTGGTGCCGATTGTTTTTCCTCCGGCATCGACTTGTTCTGTATAAGCAAGAGTATCATCGACATTATAATGATATACAGTCTCGGTTATTTTCTCGGGAAGGTAATTTTTTTCCGACTCCAGTTTCCCGTCTTCTGTATAATGATATTCGGTCACGGATGATTTCTTGCCCAGGAGATAAATGGTTTCGGTTTCTTTTAAGTTATCTTCAGTGTAGGTGTATTCATTTCTCTGCACGCAGGTTCCGTCTTCAAGGCAGCGCATAGAAGTGGATATTTCCCCGTCCGGATAATATTTGTAATACCATCGTTTATCTATTGTCCCATCACCCTTAAGCATTTCGGTGTACGAAAGCTTTTCGCCTTCAAATGAAGAAGCGGAGTCGTCTTTGCAGGCACTGAATGAGAAAAGAATTGCAAAAGCCAGTGCTGCAGTCAAGATTCTTCTCAAAGCTAAAACTCCTTTCAATGCTTATTTGTTTTTGCCGTGGAATATGCGGTGCATAAAAACACTTCCGGCAAAGGCGAAAAGGGAAAGACTTCTTTTAAGCCTCTTGGCTTTAACTATTCTGTAAAGCCATTCTAAGTTGTGCTTTATAAAAAACTCCGGAGCACGCGCCATGGTACCGGCAAATACGTCTGCACTTCCGCCGGCTCCAATTATAACCTTTGCATTAAGCTTATCTTTATATGCGGCGATGAATTTTTCCTGTTTTGGAGCGCCTAAACATACCATCAGATAGTCGGGAGCAGAGGTTGCAACCTTCATTACGATGGGGTCATCTTCTTTGAAATAACCATCATTTGTGCCGGCAATAACAAGGTCGGGGTACTTTGCCTTAAGATTTTCAGCAGCCGTCTCAGCAACTCCGGGCTTACCGCCAAGAATAAAAAGGCTCATTTTGTGTTCGTTTAAGTACTCAATCACACGGCAGGTTAAGTCGAAACCGCCGACACGTTCGGGAATAGGAGTTCCTAAAATAGAGGCAGCCTTGACTACACCGATTCCGTCGGGAGTTGTCATATCAGCAGAGTTCAATAAATCCTTGAACTCACGGTCTTTTTTTGCTGCCATGATAATTTCTGAATTAGGAGTATATATCGCACGGCCTCTTTTTTCGTCTGAAAGCCAGGACGCCACTCTTTCCATGGCAGTGTCCATGGTTACATTATCTATTTTCACACCGAATATATCAATTTTTTCCATCGAATAATCCCTCCGGAACTTGTATTTACGAAATCGTACATCATATATTATACCACTTCGTGCATAAAAGGTCAAGAAAAAAGCGACTGAAACATTTTCAGTCGCTTTCTTAGTTTTATTTGCTTTCAAGATAAGTGTTAAGCTTATTTAAGAGCTCGTCGCAGTCAACACCGTGAACCATGCAAGCTTCTTCAACTGTTTCTCCGATTGCACCGGGACAGGTGAGGCAATGCATACCTATCTCCAGGAAGAAAGGAGCAGTACCCTGATCGATTTTTAAAACGTCTGCAATGATTGTATCTTTTGTGATTTTAGCCATAATAGCACCTCCTTTAGCTAAGTATATTATAGAGCATATTATTGATTATGTCAATAATAATTTATGCACGTTTGCGTCTGAAAAATGCGAAGGTGGAAACGGGTTTGTCTGTTTTAAGAAGTACCTTCATTTCAGCATGGTTTGCGGTTTCAATTGATTTTTTGTCAATATCTTCCATATATGTGATTTTCTGAATCCAGAAGTCTCCTTCAGGCTCCATTACTTCAAGCTCCTCTCCGAGAGAAAATTTATTAAGCATTGTAAGTGTTGCAATGCCTGTTTTTTCATCATAAGAATCAACTGTTGCAATTACGTCGTAGTTTCTGATGTAAGAGCCGTCGGCATAAATTTCTTCGGGACGACCGTAAAAAAATCCGGTATCGTACATTCTGTGGCTTACCTTTTCGAGTTCGGTCTTGTAATACTCCTTGTACCAGTCATCGGGATTAGCCATATATGCATCAATAGCCGCACGGTAGGATTTTACAACCGTTGCCACATAGTATGCGGTTTTGATCCTGCCTTCGATTTTTATGCTTGCGGCACCGCATTTAAATAAGTCGTCTATGTGTTCTATCATGCACATATCCTTTGAATTGAATACAAAAGTTCCGCGCTCTGTTTCCATAATGGGGAGGTACATTCCTTCGCGCTTTTCTTCCATTACATAATACTGCCAGCGGCAGGGTTGGGCACATTCGCCCATATTACCGTCTCTGCCAGCCAGGTAGTTACTTAAAAGGCATCTGCCGGAGTAGGACATACAGATGGCTCCGTGGCAGAAAACCTCCAGCTCACAGTCAGTCTTTTCATGAATTTCTGTAATTTCCTCTAAAGAAAGCTCACGGGCAAGAACAACTCTTGATGCGCCGAGTTTTTTATACATATCAACCGTTCTGTAGTTTGTTACACTTGCCTGGGTGCTTATGTGAATTTCAAGGCCGGGAGCGGCAGCTTTGATAACTTCCATAACTCCGAGGTCAGAAACGATAACCGCATCTGCACCGAGGGCGTGAACTTCTTTCACAAAGCTTTCCATGGTATCAAGGTCTTTGTTATGGGGAATGATGTTCAAAGCCACATAAACTTTTTTGCCCCTTGCGTGAGCGTATTCTATGCCTTCTTTAAGTTCATCGTGGGTGAAGTTTACAGCGGCACTTCTGAGGGAATACTGTTCTCCGCCGAGATATACCGCGTCAGCACCATATTCTATAGCAACCTTTAAGCGATTTAAATCGCCTGCGGGTGCTAAAAGCTCAATCTTTCTCATAGCTTTACTCCTTTAATGATATTGCAACGCCGTTTCCGATGGGAAGGACTGTTGTTGCAAGACCTTCTGTGTCTGATATATGCTCTAAGTATTTGTTAAGGCGGTTAACTAAAGTAACCTTTCTTTTTTCCGTAGATACGGCATCCGTAACCTCGCCTTTGTATAAAACATCGTCGGAAATTAAAATTCCGCCTTTTTTAAGAAGCCTCAGACAGTCGGGTAAAAAATCCATATACTGTCCTTTCGCGGCATCCATAAATATCATATCAAAAGGCGGATCCAACCAGTTGAGCACGCTTGTTGCCTCTTCTAAAACGGGTTTTATGATGTGGGAAAGGCCGGCTCTTTTTATGTTTGCGATGGCTCTCTCATATGCCACGGCATAGCGTTCAACCGTAATTATTTCGCCATCTCCCATAGCCCGAGCCATAACAATTGAAGAATAGCCAATTGCTGTACCGAGTTCTAAAATTCTTTTTGGCTTTGTTATTTTTATAAGTACGGAAAGAAGATTTGCAACCTCCGGCTCAATTATGGGAGCGTAGGTCTCGGTGTCAGCAGCTTCTTTTTCAAGGGACGACAAAAAGGCGTCTC
>JAUNRD010000130.1:0-1429 GCA_030535815.1 Clostridia bacterium | reverse complement strand
ATAACAAAATCATAGGGCGGATTGTCATCCGCCCTGAATGTCTGAACTCAGATGTTATTTTACTTCTTTGATTTCAAATTCGATGTCACCCATGGGTGCTGCAACCGTAACTGTTTCGCCAACCTTGGCGCCGATTAAAGCCTGACCGATGGGGGATTCATCGGAAATCTTGTTGTTAAGGGGATCTGATTCTGCGCTGCCTACGATGCTGTATTCGATTTCCACATCATTAGACTTGTTGACGCAGACAACCGTTGAACCGATACCTACAACGCCTTCAGTTCTTTCGGCATCCTCTAAAAGCTTTACGTTTTTAAGCATTTCTTCTATTTCGGCAATTCTTGCTTCCAACTTTGCCTGGGAATCTTTTGCTTCATCATATTCGCTGTTTTCGGATAAATCACCATAGGAGCGTGCTTCTTTAAGATGCTCTGCTGCTTCCTTTCTTCCTATGGTTCTTTTGTACTCAAGTTCCTCCTCAAGCTTCGCGAGTCCTTCGCGGGTTAATACATATTCCTTTGCCATTTTAAGTGAATTCTCCTTTTTTGCCCGAAGGCAGTAATGCTTGAATTATACCCCATAAAAATGATTTTGTCAACCTTAATTTTAAAACACTATATTAAATGTAGTTTTTTTGTCATATTCTGATAAAAGAGATGCTTCTTCCAAGGAGAGCGGCCGGCCTATCAGCGAAGTTATGGAAGAATATTCATTTTTGGGGTAAAATTTAAAAGATGAACCGGAAAGTGAATTTTCGCCTTCGTTGATGTATATTCCGGCTGCAAATTTGCACGGATATGAAAGGGTGTCGTCGGTGCAAAGTACTGTATCTTCATAAGTTGAACCCGATACAATCGGTAATGAGGCACCTGTTGCCTCATAAATACGGTTAGACACCGACAGTGCACCGTCACCTGAAAGTGCAATGTCGGGAAAAACATTTATTGCTGAAAGAGTAAGTGAAAACTCCGGATTTATTATAACGAGGCGATTATTTGAAAGACCCTTGTCTTTAAGCACAGTAGTTAAAATGTTTATTATAAAAGAGTTGAAAAACGAGCTGATATCAGAGTTCCTTTCCGGAAGTAAATGCTTCAGCGAAGGAGAGGATAAAAATAATGCATCTGTATTATAAAGTCTATCCCTGAAGTTTGATGTGGCTCTTTTCCTCATCTTTTTAAGTGGTATTTCAAACAGGCTGACAGCCTTTTGGGGAAATGGAAATTTCAACACTTTTCTACTTAAGGTATTGTTTTCGGATAAAAAAATAAGCGGCATAAAAAATCCTCTCCGAGTCTTTGTATAACAGGCTTTTTTATGGTATTATATTCGGCTATGGGTTAAAAATTCTTGAAAAAATAAAAATTTTTCTTTACAAATCGGAATTTTTGTTGTACTTTATAAAATATATGGGTATTTTTTGAAAAAG
>JAUNRD010000129.1 GCA_030535815.1 Clostridia bacterium | reverse complement strand
TCCGAAAGCATTGAAACGGAAAAGTCGGGATTTAAGTAGTTTTCAAGGATGAAAGCGGTAATGTCGGAAAAGGTGGATGCGAGAGGCATATATTTTGCATTTTCCGCTTTTAAAATTTCTGAATAAATTTTATAAACACCTGAAAAAAGCGACGGGTTATGCCAGGGACTTTTTACAAGATAAATTTTAAAAAGCTTCAGAAATTCGTTGCCTGTTACGGGCGGTATGTTGTTGAAAACAACTCCGTCGGTAAGACCTGATCCCGATTCGAAATTAAAATCAATGCATATATACTTAAGGGGAGACAAAATGTTTAAGCTGTAGGCGCTTCCCTTCGGAAAGAAAATAAGGCTTTTTTCTTTGGCAGTGCAAATTTTCCCCGAAAAGGTATATTCGATTTCTCCTTCCGTAATATAACAAAAGGCGTCGGAATGACGGCAGGGCTGATCCTTGGCTTTTCCTAAGGGAAGGCTTCCGTCAAAAACCTTCAACACTTCTTTTACAGTAAGGTTTTCTTTCAATTTAATCACCTCCCTTTGATTATAGCAGAGGGATATTTTTTTGTCTACTGTTTGTTAAAAAATATGTTCGAAAAATCCATATTGTTCGTTTTGTTAATTTACACGGACAAAGAAGAATGATATGATTGGGATAAGGAGCTGATTTTATGAAAATTATACCTTTTTCAAAAAGCAGAGAGCATCTTACAAATCAGTATGATAAAATAAAGAAAGAGTTTGAAAGGGAAAGGGAGCTTTTGCTGCACGAGGAGGTAAAGGCGGAATATTTTAATGCACCTACCTTGCAGGAAGGAAAGGGAAGGGCGATAAAGCATTTCCTTTCAAAGGTAAAGCTTTTTATAAATCCTTATGATATTTTTTGCGATATGGCTGAAACGGGAATTACCCCCATGCATTTAAGGGATTCTGAATACGTCAGAATCTGCCCCGTAAGCCGTGATGCAAATTTAAGCGAATCGTGCGGTGCCTATCTTTCGGGGTGGGACCCGGGGCACACCATGCCCGACTGGAAAAGGATTTTAACCCTCGGCATAACCGGGATACTTTCCGAGGCGGAAGACCGGCTTGAAAAGGAAAATCTTACGGATGAAGAGAAAGCCTTTTACCTTTCGGTAAAATATGCCTATGAGGGAATTTTGATATACATAAAAAGGCTTTATGACTTAGCAGAAGCAACCGAAGGGGAAAACGCCGCCTTTGCAAAGGAAAACCTTCTGGAAATATCTATGCACGAGCCAAGGACACTTTCACAGGCGATGCAGCTTTACTTCATTTATTATATGGTTCAGCATCACGTTGAGGGGGAAAACCTAAGGTCACTCGGTGCACTTGATTCGCTCTTATATCCCTATTATAAAAGCGACATTGAAAAGGGTATAATCACGAAGGATGAAGCAAGGGAGATGATAAGATACTTCCTTTATAAATGGACAAGTATGCATGTGCTTGCCAATATCCCCTTTAACCTCTGCACCGAGGTCAATGAAATGACTTATCTCTTCTTGGAAGAATATATTGCCCTTGACGTGATTGACCCGAAAATCCATATAAAGTGCGGAAAAAATGTGCCCGACGATGTTTTGAAAATGGTGCTTGATTCCATAAGAAACGGCAAAAGCAGCTTTGTTTTTGCAAACAGCGAAGTTGTGAAAAAATCCCTTATGAATATCGGTGAGGAAGAATGTGACGCCGAAGATTATACTTTAATCGGCTGTTATGAGCCTGCAAGCGCAGGCAAGGAATTTCCCTGCACCTTAAACGGAAGAATAAATCTTCCCATGGCGATTGAAGTTGTCCTTGGCGGAGGAAAAAACTTCAGATGTGATGAAGTGCTTGGTGAGGTTACGGGAAAATACGGAAGCTTTGATGAATTTTACAATGAAGTAAAAAAGCTTCTTAAAAGCTGGAGCGAAAAGTCAATTGCGGAAATTTCAAGAATTGAAAGAATGTATCCTGAATTTCTGCAGTCCCCGGTAATTTCGGCAACCTTTGAAAGCTGTATGGAAAAGGGGATGGATGCATACAGAGGCGGTGCAAAGTACAATAATTCCTCCATCTGCATTTTCGGTCTTGCAACCTTTGCGGATTCCCTCATTGCCATTAAAAAAATGGTATTTACGGAAAAAATTGTTTCACTTTCAAAGCTTGCTGAAATTCTTAAAGCGAACTGGGAAGGGCACGAGGATTTAAGGCTGTATGCCAAAAATGAGTGCAAAAAATTCGGAAACGGGGATGCGGAAGCTGACTTTTTTGCAGAGGATATTACCCGCTTTATGTCAGAAAATATAAACGGGAAGGAAAACGGACGGGGCGGCGTATTCCGTCTGGGCATCTTTTCCATTGACTGGATTATCCATTACGGGCATCTTACCGGTGCATCTGCCGACGGCAGAAGCGCGGGCGAAGTCTTAAGCAAAAACATAAGTGCAAGCGTGGGAATGGATAAAAAGGGCGTGACCGGAGCGATAAATTCTGCAACAGCTTTCAATCACAGTCTGGCTTCCGACGGAACGGTGCTTGATTTAGCCATCCATCCCACCGCAGTTTCGGGGGAGGAGGGGCTTTCTGTTATGCTGAGTCTTCTTAAAACCTATTTTAACAAGGGTGGCTTTGCGGTGCATATGAATGTGCTTTCGGCTGAACCCCTTAAAAAGGCGCAGGAAAATCCCGAAAAGTATAAAAATCTCCAGGTTCGCCTTTGCGGCTGGAATGTGTACTTTACCGATCTGTCCAGGGAAATGCAGGATAATCTCATAAGGAGTATGGAGGAGTAATATGAAGCTTCTGTATGAATTGGTTAAAGAGAGAGACAGAATGGTGATAGAAAACAAATATCACAAAGTATCTGAAAATTTTGATCCCTTCAACAGAATGGATTATCACGGATATGACTATGATGAGACTACGGGACTGTCCGACGAAGAAATTAAAAAAGGACTTTCTGCTCTTTCGGAAAAATTAAAAAATGAACCACGGCAGATTATAAAGGCAAGGCTTTTTGAGTACATTCTTGACAATACGAGAATCGATGTAAACGACAACGATTACTTTGTCGGAATTTATTCCTGGGGAAGGCTTATAAAAGACTACACGGTAAATCCCTGGCATAATGAACTCCTAAAAAAAGTAAACGGAAGGACGGAAGGATTCAGGGACAAAATGATGGCTTCCGGGCTTTCCTGGATTGCCCTTGATTTTGACCATTCCGTTCCTGATTGGGATTCGCTTATAAAGCTTGGCTTTCCCGGAATACTTAAGCGCCTTGAAAAGTCCTGTGAAAAGCACAGGGCAGAAAATACGCTGACTGAAAAAAGAGAAATATTTTACAATGCGGCAAGTATAGAATATAAGGCAACTTTAAGGCTGATAAAAAGGCTTTATGATTATTCTGTTACTAAAAAATCCGATAAAGCAAAAACCGTATCAAAGGCTCTTTTGAATCTGGCAGAAGGCGCACCTCAGAACACCTTTGAAGTGCTTTTGCTCATATACATATATTTTATATTAAGCGAATGTGTAGATTATAATCAGGTAAGAAGCCTGGGCTACGGACTTGATGCAACCCTTATGCCATTTTACGAAAAAGATATTGAGAACGGGACTTTTACGAAAGAGGAGCTTGCCTCGTTTATTGCATATTTTCTCCTTCAGTTTCACGCAATGGGAAACTACTGGGGACAGCCCTTATATCTTGGCGGGACAAATGCGGACGGAAGCACAAAGGTGTGCGAACTGTCTTATCTTATTTTAGATATTATGGATACTCTCGGAATATATACCCCGAAAATTAAGATAAAGATAAGCGAAAAAACGCCGAAGGACTTTATATTAAAGGCTCTTGAAATGATAAGAGGCGGTTCAAACGGCATAGTATTTTGTAATGAAGATATAATTGTAAAAGCCTTGATGATGAGAGGTGCAACCTTTGAGGAGGCTATTGATTCTGTTGTAAAAGGGTGTTATGAATATGCCGTTAAAGCAAAGAGCATCAGCACTTCTTTCAATACAATAAATGCATTAAAGCCGATACTTTTAGTGTTTGACAACGGAAGGGATATATCTACGGGAATGGATCTCGGACTGAAAACGGGAGATGTTTCGTCATTTAAAAACTTCGGGGATTTTTACAGGGCATACCTTAAACAGCTTGAGTATACAATAAAAAGGACTATGGCGGTTGTAAATGAGCTTGAGGGGCATATAAATGAAGTAAACCCGGTATTGCTGTTTGCCGGAACAATTCCCTCCTGCACAGATAATCTGGCTGACGGCAATGACGGGGGAATGAATACTGTTTCAGCGTTGCTTATAAACGGACTCGGAAGTGCGGTTGATGCACTTATGGCGGTGTATGAGCTTGTGTTTGAAACAGGCTATACCACAATGAAGGTGCTTAAAGAAGCTATCAGAAGCAACTGGGAAGGCTATGAAGAGCTGAGGCATAAAGCTCTGTCCTGCAGGCATAAGTACGGTAACGGCGATAAAATAGCGGATTATTATGCAAATGCAGTTCACAATTTAGTTGCATCTTTAATTGCTGATGCGAAAAATGGGCTTGGCGGAATTTACGAATATGAGATTCATTCTGCAAGAGCATTTATAGATATGGGAAAAGTAACAGGTGCCACACCCGACGGCAGAAAAAATGGGGAAGAAACCTCTAAAAATGCATCGCCGACTCCGGGAATGGACAAAAATGGCGTAACGGCACTTATAAACTCTGTAACGACAATGGATATGTCCCTGGCAAATTCGGGAGCTTGCCTTGATGTGATGCTTCATCCTTCGGCAGTTGCGGGAGATGATGGTCTTTTGGCATTTTACAGTGTGCTTAATACATATATTAAAAAGGGCGGAGCTTCGATTCATTTCAATGTGTTTGATGCAAAGGTTCTCCGTGATGCACAGAAAAATCCGCAAAACTATAAAAATTTACAGGTGAGGGTATGCGGATGGAATGTGCTGTGGAACAATATGTGTAAAGAAGAGCAGGATGCCTATATAAAAAGGGCGGAAAACATCATATAACAAAGGAGAAGGTTATGGAAAACGCTTTGATATTTGAAATAAAACGCTTTGCAGTTCACGACGGGCCCGGCATAAGGACAACGGTGTTTTTCAAGGGCTGTCCGCTTTGGTGCATATGGTGCCACAACCCTGAGGGGATTTCCTTTAAAGGGGAGCTTGCGTTATACAATCATAAGTGCATCGCCTGCGGGGCGTGCGTAAGTGCCTGCAAAAACGGCGCTCATATATTAAATGAAAAAGGGCACTTTTTTGACCGCGGAAAGTGCAGCCTTTGCTCAGGTTGCGTAAGCGTTTGCAGAGGGGATGCCTTGAAGCTTTACGGTAAGGCTGTTACGGTAGATGATATTTTGCCCGAACTGCTTTCCGATAAGGATTTTTACGAAACCTCGGGAGGCGGAGTAACGCTTTCCGGCGGCGAGTGCCTTATGCAATCGGACTTCTGCCGTGAATTACTGGCAGAACTTAAAAAGGAAGGAATCCATACGGCAGTTGACACATCGGGATATGTAAAAAGGGAAGAAATCGATAAGGTTTTGCCTTATACAGACTTATTTTTATACGATATAAAGGCTATAGACGAAGACGTGCATATAAAATGTACGGGCAGGAGCAATAAGATAATACTTGAAAATCTTAAGTATATTGACTCGCTTGGTAAAAGCATAGAGATAAGACATCCTTATGTACCTCATTTTAATTCGGGCGAGGCAGAAAAAATAGCTGATTTTGTAAAAACACTTAAAAACGTGACAGATGTTAAGGTTTTGGCTTATCACAACTATGCCGCATCGAAGTATGATGCTCTCGGAATGGAAAATACCCTGCCCGGAACATTGCCCACCGATGAAGAAATACATGAAACTGAGCAAATAATGAAAAAACGTCACCCTCCCATGGGAAGGTGACGTTTTTT
>JAUNRD010000128.1 GCA_030535815.1 Clostridia bacterium | reverse complement strand
CATAGCCATAAGAAGTGCCTTCTGCCAACTTCTGAGACCAACAGACCAGGCTGCAATACGGTTAATGGAAGCATCGAAATAGTCAAGAGCCATATAAACTCTGTCAAGAGCATCGTTTCTTACGATTTCCTTTGCCATCTCTCTTGTCTCGTCGTCGAAAAGCACAACGTGGTCAGAGTCCCATCTGATGGGTCTTGTGATGTGAAGTGCGATTTCGGGGAAGAATGCAAGGAGTGCGGGAATCTTATCGGAAACAACCTCTGTGGGATGATAGTGACCGTTATCCATAAGAGGTAAGCATCCGTCGTGTGTTGCTGCAAATGTAAGGGAGAATTCAGCGGAGCCTGTTGTATAGGCTTCAACGCCGATACCGAATACCTTGGATTCAACGCAGGGCTTAACAAGGTTCTTGTCGAAGGGTTCAGCTAAGATTTCCTCGATGGATTCCTTATAGCGAACTCTGGGGCCCATTCTGTCAGCGGGGATATCCTTAAATCCGTCGCCTGTCCAGATGTTCATTACACAGGGAACGCCTGTTTCCTTTGCGAAATATTCGGAAATTCTGATACAAGCCTTACCGTGTTCGATCCAGAACTTTCTGATATTTTCGTCGGGGCTTGAAAGAGTAAGACCGGAGTCAGCCATGGGATGAGAGAAGAATGTGGGGTTAAAGTCAAGACCCATACCATACTTCTTTGCAAGTGCAACCCAGGGAGCGAAATGCTTGGGTTCAAGCTTGTCTCTGTCAACAAACTCGCCATTGAAAATAGCATAGCAAGCGTGAACGTTTATCTTCTTCATACCGGGACAAAGGCTCATAACCTTTTCCATATCAGCCATAAGCTCTTCGGGAGTTCTTGCCTTACCGGGATAGTTACCTGTTGTCTGAATACCGCCGGTTAAAGGACCGTCATGGTCAAAGCCGATAACGTCGTCGCCCTGCCAGCAGTGAAGGGATACGGGAATTGTCTTAAGCTTTTCAATGACAGCATCTGTGTCAATGCCAAGCTTTGCATAGATTTCTTTTGCGTCCTGATATCTTTTAGTCATAATTTTTACCTCCTAACATAGTTATTTATATTTTATTACAAAATCATCCAATAGTCAAGTGTTTTCATTTAAATAAAAAGGAGAAATGCACTGCACTTCTCCTTTTTCATTTTTTAAATTATATATTTAATAATCTTCTTGGGGCAGGATTCAAGGCACTTACCGCAGGCAACACACTTGTCATAATCAATCTGTGCCAGATTATCCACTACCTTGATAGCTCCGTTAGTACATACCCTTTCGCATTTTCCGCAACCGATACAACCGTTGGGGCAGGTATTTCTCATTACCGCACCCTTATCGTGAGAATTGCAGGAAACCGCAAGTTTTGCCTTTTCCGGAACAATTCTGATAAGTCCTCTGGGGCAGGCTCTCATACAAGCGCCGCAGCCTGTGCACTTATCCCTTTCAACGTGTGGATTTCCGTCAACCATAGAAAGAGCGGCTGTGGGACAAACCTTTACGCAGTTACCAAGGCCGATACATCCGTATGTACAGCTTTTGGGACCGCCCGAAAGCTGTGCCGCATAAACACAGTCCTGCACACCTTCATACACATATCTGTCTGCCGCGCCGTGTTCACAACCCACAAAGGCAAACTTTTTTACAAATTCCGATTTTTCTCCCATTATCTCCGCAATGTAGGAAGCAACAGCTTCGCCTCCGACAGAGCAAAGGTCGCAGTGCGCTTCGCCTGCAGCAACCGCTTCGGCATAAGCGGAGCATCCCGCATAACCGCATCCGCCGCAGTTTGCGCCGGGAAGGGTTTCCTCAATCAAAGGAATTCTTTCATCCTTCTTAACCTTGAAGATAATTCCAGCAACGGCAAGAAGCGCGCCAAAGAAAAGACCGATTCCGCCTACAATCAATGCAGGGGTTAAAATATCCATAAAATTCATAATGCGCCCTCCTTAACCTACAGTAAAGCCCGAGAAGCCCAAGAATGCAATCGCAAGAAGCGATGCCGTAATCAGTGCTATCGGGAAGCCTCTTAAAGCCTTGGGGTATTTCTCATCGTCAAGTCTTTCTCTTATGCCTGCAAGAAGAAGTATTGCAAGAAGGAAGCCGACGCCTGCCATAGCGCCCTGCCATACAGCAGTAATTACACTTTCGGAATCTTCTGCCGCCGTAATCGCAACACCTAATACCGCACAGTTTGTTGTTATAAGAGGAAGATAAATACCGAGAGATGCATAAAGCGTGGGAAGGGATTTTTGCAGAAACATTTCAACAAACTGAACAAGTGCCGCAATTATTAAAATGAACACTATTGTCTGCAGATACTCAAATCCGTATGCCTTAAGCACATATTTATCAACAATGAATGTAAGAAGGTTTGATATAGCCATTACGAAAGTTACGGCGATGCCCATACCAAGGGCTGTTTCAACCTTTTTTGAAACGCCGAGGAAAGGACAGATGCCCATAAACTGCACCAATACGAAGTTTTCAACCAGTATTGCCGCAAGGCTTATTGCAAAAAGTTCTGCTATCATTTATCCTTACCTCCTTTATTGCTGAGTACGCCGAATGCGGCAAGAAGAAGTCCCAGTACTAAAAATCCTCCGGGAGGAAGTGTAAAGAATCCGATTTTTAACACCGAACCCAAAACCTGTCTTATTGCCGAAATGAGCGTTAAGGAAACCGTAAATCCAAGTCCCATTCCAAGTCCGTCAAGAAGTGATGCAAAGGGGCCGTTCTTTGATGCAAAAGCCTCGGCTCTTGCAAGGATTATACAGTTTACAACTATCAGGGGAATGAAAATTCCGAGGCTCTTATATAAATCCGGGAAATATGCCTGAAGAAGCATCTGCACTATCGTTACGAAGCTTGCAATTACAACTATGTACGCCGCAATTCTTACCTTCTGGGGAATGAATTTACGAAGAAGTGAAATAAAGAAGTTTGAAAGCATTAATACGATCGTTGCAGAAAGTCCCATACCGATACCGTTTGCAACGGTGGTTGTAACCGCCAATGTGGGACACATACCAAGCACCAGTACAAAGGTGGGATTTTCAGTGATTATGCCTCGTTTAAGGCTGTCTTTTAAAAACTTCATTAAATCCCCTCCCCTTCTGCTGCTTCATTTTCCTGAGGCACAGCATCCTCAGAATTCTCTTCCGCATCAACATTCTCAAAATAAAGCGCTGCCGCTTCTACCGCCTTATTTACGCCGTTGTCAATAATTCCTTTTGTGGTCTTTGTTGCCCCGGTTATGGCAACGATTTCGCCGCCGTCCTTTTCGGTTTTAAGAGGAGCCATCTTTCCTCTGAACTGTTCTGTAAAGTCTTTGCTGTCAGCCAGAGCTCCGAGTCCGGGAGTTTCGGAATGTTCCAATATGTCTATACCGGTAACCTTTTTTCCGTCTGCCGCCACACCTGTCATAAGAACAAGTCCGGAATTGTATCCTTTGATACTCTGTTTAATAGCTATGCCCATTACATTGTTTTCTGCATCATATGAAACAGCAGCCTCCGCACCGGGAAGATATTCGCTTATATCCACAATCTCCGTTCTGGCTGCACCGGGAAGAACCTCTTCGCATCCCTCTGCAAAAACCTTTTTATTATTTTCTTCAATTACATCTTTGGTAAGCGTGTTTACAAAGGCTAAAATAAGGGTTGATACAAAGCAGATTATAAAAAGCTTCAAAGCGACAGTAATTATGCCTGTTTTTTCTTTTTCCATGCAGACACCTCCCCGAATCTTTTCTGACGGCAAACTTTATCAATTAAAGGCGTTGCCGCATTCATAAGTAAAATCGAATAGCTTACGCCCTCAGGATATCCCCCGTAAACTCTTATTGATACGGTTAAGATACCGCAAAGGATACCCGCCACTATTCTTCCCTTTCCTGTCATCGGACTTGTGACATAATCGGTTGCCATGAAAAAGGCACCCAGCATAAGGCCACCGGAAAGAAGGTACTTGAGCGTAATATTAAAATCAAAGCCTGTTGCAAAGAGTGTAAGTACGAACACTGTTCCTATATAGCTTAAAGGTATATGTATTCTTATAACACCGGCTGCAATCAGGTAGATGCCGCCTAAAATAAGCAAAAACGCACTTGTTTCGCCTATGCAACCTCCGGTATTTCCGAAAAAGAGTTCGCTTAAAGTTGCAGCATTTTCAGTTTCAGCAACCGCCAGAGGAGTCGGACTCGTAACAGCATCTGCCAGATTCCCGAACAGAGGATATTTCTCACCCGGAACAGCCCAATTGGTCATGTTTCCTGCAAAGGACGCCATCAGGAATGCACGACCCGCCAGTGCCGGATTCATAAAGTTACAGCCCAGACCTCCGAAAAGCTGTTTTACAATTATTATTGCAAAAACACATCCGAGCGCAACCTGCCAGTATGGCATCAGGCTTGATACATTCATGGCAATAAGCATACCGGTAACCAGGGCGCTTCCGTCAGATACTGTATTCTTTTTCTTCATTATCAGATTGTAAACCGTTTCTGACAAAAGACAGCTTGCAATAGATACCAGAATCATAATTGCCGCTCTTGGTCCGAAAATACGCACACCATAGAAAGCCGCCGGACAAAGCGCCAGAAATACCTTAAACATTATATTAGAGGTTTTCTTATAGCTCCTCAAATGAGGAGTTTCGGAGACTTTCAAGCTTTTTTCATCAAAATTTTCCATTCATTCCGCCTCACTTTCCACTGCGTATTGCATTCTTTCCGCGACGAATTACCGCCACGGGATTTCTGTCAGAAGGACAGGTATATGCACAGCATCCGCATTCTATACAGGACATAAGTCCTGCCTTTTTGGCCTCTTCCCAATCCTTTTCCCTTATGCACTTTGTAAGCATAACAGGCATAAGTCCCATAGGACAAGCCTCAACACATCTTCCGCATCTGATGCAGGGAACTTCATCCTTAGTACCAAGTTCTTCTTCAGTAAGAGCCAGAATACCCGAATTAGTCTTCGTAAAGGGAATTTTAAGGGAATAAATAGCGCCGCCCATCATAGGTCCGCCTGTTATAAGCTTTGCCGGCTTTTCGACAAAGCCGCCTGCAGCTTCAAAAATTTCTTCAAAGCTCATACCTATTCTTACGAAGTAGTTCCCGGGCTCTTTAACGGCCTTACCGGAAATTGTAACCGTTCTTCTTGTTATGGGAAGACCGCGCCTTATAGCACGGCTTATTGATGCCATGGTATCAACGTTAAGCACCAAAACACCCACATCTGCAGGAAGTCCACCCTCCGGAACGATTCTTCCCGTAACCGCATAAATAAGCTGTTTTTCACTGCCCTGAGGATATTTGGTTTTAAGAACCTTAATCTTCATTGAGCTTTTAAGCTTTTTGGTAAGCGATGGAACAACATCCTTTTTGTTGTCTTCAATGGCAATTATGCCGTTTTTAACACCGTAGGCATGAATAACTATGTCAAGTCCGTCAATCATAGCCTCGGGCTTTTCAACCAATACACGGTAATCGCTGGTAAGATATGGTTCGCACTCCGAGCCGTTTACTATAATTGTATCTATCTTTTTATCCGTTGAAAGCTTTACATGGGTCGGGAAGCCTGCACCGCCCATTCCGACAATACCTGCCCTGCGCACTTCTTTGATGAGTTCTTCCTTGGTAACATATCCCTCGGGACGGATGGGATGAAGTTCAACCGATTCCTCGGCAAAGTCATTTCTTACGATAATGGCATCCGCCATATCGCCCTTCTGGGTAATTACCTTTTCGATTTTTTCAACGGTGCCCGATACGCTGGCGTGAATGGGTGCTGAAACAAACTCTTTGCTGTCTGCAATCATCTGCCCCTTTAACACCCTGTCTCCCTTTTGTACTAAAGGCGTGCATCCTCTTCCGCCCTGGCTTAAAACATATGTAAGTATTTCTCCGGGCTTTATTTTCTTAACCGCCACATTTTTTGTCTGTT
>JAUNRD010000127.1:5750-5973 GCA_030535815.1 Clostridia bacterium | reverse complement strand
GGTCAATTAAGAGGTTTATGCCGAGTGACATATTTGCAGAGAAGAATACAGGGATTTCCTTTGATGCTTCCTTCATAAGCTCCTTCTGCTCAGGGGTGTGTCCGGTTGTAGAAACAATGACACCCTTACCTGTCTTTTTTGCAAAGGCAAGTAAATCTTCGAGTCCGGAGGCATTGGAAAAGTCTATAATAACGTCAAAGTCTTCTTTAACCTCATTGAGTGT
>JAUNRD010000127.1:0-5740 GCA_030535815.1 Clostridia bacterium | reverse complement strand
CAGGAAAGCTGTTTTCCTTTTCTGTGTAGGAATCGACCCCGCAGGCTATTTCATAGGCTTCCGACTCGGATGCAAGACGGGCAATTTCCTGCCCCATTCTTCCGTTGGCACCGTTAAGTAATATCTTTATCATATGTAACAGTCCTTTTATATAAGATTGTGATGCTTTAATGCCGCCTTTAAGGTTTCAAGATTCTTTTCTTCCATTTCGCAAAGAGGAAGTCTTAAAGGACCTGCATTGTAGCCTAAAAGATTCATCGCGGTCTTTACGGGGATGGGATTAACCTCACAGAAAAGTGCATCAACCAAGTCAAGCACGGAAAGCTGAGTTGCAAGTGCTTTTTCTCTGTTTCCGTTTAAGTAATCCATAACCATATCGTGTGTAAGGCGGGGTGCTACGTTGGAAAGCACGGAGATTACACCTATACCGCCAAGAGCAAGTATGGGAATAATCTGATCGTCGTTACCTGAATAAATATCCAGTCTGTCGCCGCAAAGTGATGCGATTTTAGCAACCTGGGAAATATCTCCGCTTGCTTCCTTTACTGCAACGATGTTGTCGATTTTGGAAAGCTCAGCAAGAGTTTCGGGCGCAATGTTTACACCTGTTCTTGACTTTACTGAATATAAAATCATGGGAAGGTCAACCTTTTTTGCAACAGCCTCATAATGAAGCTTAAGGCCCTTCTGTGTGCACTTGTTGTAGTAAGGTGTCACAAGCAAAAGTGCATCTGCACCCATTTTTTCAGCCTTTTCGGAAAGCTCGATGCAGTATGCTGTATCATTGCTTCCTGTTCCTGCAATAACGGGAACTCTCTTTTTTGTGTAATCAACGGCAAACTTCATAGCCTCGATATGCTCTTCATCGGGCATAGTTGAAGGCTCACCCGTTGTACCGCATACAACCAGGGCATCTGTTCCGCCGTTAATCTGATCGTCAATAATTTTACCGAACTCCTCATAATTGATGCTTCCGTCAGCATTAAATGGAGTGATTAACGCAACTGCCGCGCCTTTAAATATTGTGTGCTTCATTTTTCTGCCTCCTTAAATCAGTCAAAATAGCCCTTTGCGGCAAGAAGCTCCGCAAGGAGCACACCGCCGCCTGCAGCACCTCTTAAGGTGTTGTGAGAAAGGGAAACAAATTTGTAATCAAAAAGTGTATCCTCTCTTAATCTTCCTACGCTTACAGCCATACCGCCCTCCAAGTCACGCTCGGACTTTGTCTGAGGTCTGTCATCCTCTGTGAAGTAGTGTAAGAACTGCTTGGGCGCATGAGGAAGTGAAAGTGCCTGAGGTTCGCCTGTAAACTCTGCCCAGTCCTTTAAGATTTCTTCCTTGGTGGGCTTTTTGTCAAACTTAACAAATACTGTTGCAAGGTGTCCGTCTGTTACGGGAACTCTTATGCACTGAGCGGTGATAACGGGAGACTCTGCCATAACGATTTTACCGTCTTCGATGTGCCCCCAAACCTTCATAGGTTCTTTTTCGCTCTTTTCCTCTTCGCCGCCGATGTAAGGAATTACGTTATCAATCATTTCGGGCCATCTTTCAAAGGTCTTACCTGCGCCGGAAATTGCCTGGTATGTGGATACTGCGACTTCCTTTATGCCATATTTCATCAAAGCATTAAGCGCGGGTACATAGCTCTGGATGGAGCAGTTGGACTTAACTGCGATAAAGCCCTTCTTTGTACCGAGTCTCTTTCTCTGAACATCGATTATTTCAAGGTGGTCAGCATTAATCTCGGGAATAATCATAGGAACATCCTCTGTCATTCTGTGAGCGGAGTTGTTTGATATTACGGGAACTTCAAGCTTTGCATAATGCTCCTCAAGTGCCTTTATCTCGTCCTTTTTCATATTTACCGCACAGAACACAAAGTCAACCTGCTCTGCGATTTTTTTATCGTCTGCTGTTGCATCAAGTACGTTGATTTTCGCAACACTCTCGGGCATGGGTGTAGTCATTGCCCATCTGCCTTTAACGGCTTCTTCATATGTTTTTCCTGCACTTGCACCGGATGCCGCAAGTACGGTTATCTTAAACCAGGGGTGATCATGTAAAAGAGTGATAAGTCTCTGACCTACCATACCGGTTGCGCCGATAATACCAACATTATAATTCTTCATGTCAAAACCTCCGAAATTTAAATTTTACCTATTATAACAATTATAGCACATAAAGAAAAAAAATCAATATTGCTTAAAGCATAAAAATACATCTTTTATGCAGTAGTTTATGTTGCAATTTTATCAAAAAATCGCCATATCGCTATTGCAATTTTCATCTCATTATATTATAATAGTATATTAGATAAATATATTAAGCGAGGGATTATTGTATGAGCAAAGCTGATCAACTCTTTATAGAAAACGTTAACGATATCTTAACTAACGGCGTGTGGGATACAGACCGTCCCGTACGTCCCAAGTGGGCGGATGACTCCTCCCCTGCCCACACCATCAAAAAATTCGGTATGGTAAACAGGTATAACTTAGCCGAAGAATTCCCCATTCAGACTCTCCGCTATATAAACTTCAAAGCGGCGGTTGATGAAATTTTATGGATATGGCAAAAAAAGTCCAACCGAATCGCCGATTTAGGCTCTAAAATATGGGATGCCTGGGCAGATGAAAATGGAACAATCGGAAAGGCATACGGCTATCAGCTTGGGAAAAAGAGCAAGTATAAAGAGGGCGAAATGGACCAGGTTGATATGATGCTCTACGAGCTTAAGCATAACCCCGGAAGCCGCAGAATCATCGGCAATATGTTCAACCACGAAGAGCTTTCGGAAATGGCGCTTTATCCTTGCGCATACAGCTTTACGCTGAATGTTTCCGGTAATACATTAAACGCAATTTTAAATCAGCGCTCCAATGACTTTTTAGTTGCAAATAACTGGAACGTGGCACAGTATGCTATTTTACTTCATATGTTTGCTCGTTCTTCAGGTCTTAAGGCAGGAGAGCTTGTTCACGTTATTGCGGATGCTCACATCTATGACAGACACGTTCCCATTGTAAAAGAGGTTATCGCACGCGAAATGCATCCTGCTCCGAAGCTTATAATAGATCCGGATGTAAAGAGCTTCTACGATTTCACCCCCGACAGCTTCGTTTTGGAAAATTATGAACACAGCGGCAAGGTCGGAAAGCTTCCCGTTGCTGTATAAGAAAGGAAAATTTATATGGAATTAATTGTTGCAGTAGATAAAAACTGGGGAATCGGCAAAGGAAATGACCTTTTATGCCATCTTCCCGGTGATCTTAAGAGAGTTAAGGAAATAACCTGGGGCCACGCCCTTATTATGGGAAAGAAGACTTTGGAATCCTTACCCGGCGGAAATCCTCTTCCCGGAAGACCTCACATAGTTTTATGCTTCCCCGAAGAAGTCATTGACAAGGATGTAACCGTTGTTCACAGCGTTGACGAGGCTGTAGAAGTTGCCAATACCTATGACCGCGCCTTTGTCTTCGGCGGTGAAAGCATTTACAGGGCTCTTCTTCCTTATGTGGATAAGGCATACATAACCAAGATTGACAAAGCCTTTGATGCTGACAGATTTTTCCCCAATCTTGATGGGGATTCAGCCTGGGAAATAACTGAAACCGGCGAAACAATGTATCACAACGATATCCCTTATGCATATTTAGTTTATGAAAGAAAAAAGTGAGATGATTAAATGTCTCTTAAATTAATTTACGGCAGGGCAAAAAGCAAAAAAGGTGACAGGGTTTTTACCGAGGCTGTAAAAACAAACGGAATAGTAATCGTTCCCGAGGCTTTTACGCTCCTTGCGGAACAAAAGCTTTCTTCTCTTGCAGGTACTCTGGGACTTAACGGTTCTGAGGTTTTATCCTTCGACCGACTTGCCCACGCCTTTTCAGATTATGGCCCCCTTTCCCGCAATTCCCTTAACCCTGCAGGAAAGTCAATAGCCATTGCTTTAATTTCTCAGAAACTCAAGTCCCGTCTGACAGTTTTAAAATCCAGTGCAGAGCATCCCGGTTTTCCAAAAGGGATGCTTGATTTAATATGCGAATTCAAGCGCTACGGAGTAAGCCCGGAAGCGCTTTTAGCCGTTTCCGAAAAAACCGAGCAGAAAATTCTTTCCTCCAAGCTTGGGGATATCGCTTTGATTTATGGTGCGTATAATGAATTTTTAACATCGGGCTACACTGACAAGGACGATGACCTGTCACGGCTTTGCACCATTCTTTCCGAAAAAAAACCACTTTCCGGAAGACATATTTACATAGACCGCTTCAGCCGCTTCACTCCGGTTGAACTTTCGGTAATAAAGGAACTACTCCTTCAGTGTGCCTCCGTAACGGTCACACTTCCCTGTGATGTGAAAAGTTTTGAATTTCAGTTTTCAAGTGCCGTAAATACTGCAGAAAAGCTTAAGGATATTGCTTCAGACCTGAGCATTGAAACGGAAGAAATAACACATTCGTCCTCCATCGGCAATCCTGAGCTTTCACATCTTGAAAAGAACTACTTTTCATTTTATCCGGAAAAGTATGACAATGAAAACACCTCTGTCTTTCTTTTTTCCGCAAAGAGCATAAACTCCGAAACGGAAGAGGTTGCCCGTCAGATACGTCATCTGGCAGAAAGCGGAAAGATAAGATATAAGGACATATCTGTAATAGTAAGAGATACATCCATATATTCTTCCGCACTCAGGAGCATTTTCCCCTCTTTCGGCATACCATATACCGATACTGAGTCCGTTTCATCCGGCAAACACGCCTTAAGCATTTATGTAACTTCCATTGCCGAAACAGTATGCTCCGGCTTTTCAAAGGTGCCGCTGTTCCGCTATTTAAAGAGCGGCTTTTCCACGTGCCCAAAGTGCGATGCGGACAAGCTTGAAAACTATATGCTTGCCACAGGCATTAACGGAAGCGCCCTTCTGAGTGAAGAAAAGTGGGAATACAGGAAAAGCATATATTCCGATTATGAATTATCTTCCGAAGAAAAATCGGAATTCGATGAAACAGACCGCATCCGCCGTCAGGTTATCGCTCCGTTTTTACCTCTCACTGAAAAGCTTACGGGTAAGATTTCAGCCACGGAATTCTGTTCGGCACTTTATGAATTTTTCCTTGAAACAGGCCTTGAAGATAAAATACTTTATCTTTCCAAAAACTATGAAAAAGAAGGCCGTACAGACGATTCCGCAAAGCTCATAAGCGTGTATAACTCTATCCTTGATGCGATGGATTCATTAATCGCATCTGCAGGAGACGAACTTCTTTCCGCAAAAAAATTCAATTCTGTATTCTCAGAAGGAATTGCGGCAACTACCATGAATATCATCCCCTCTTCTTCAGACTGTGTAAACTTTATCAATGCAATAAGGGCAAAGGGTTCTACAGCCCCCATCGTCTTCATAATGGGACTTAACAACAATGTATTCCCGAAAACACCCTCAAAGGAAGGAATCTTATCTGACTCGGACAGACTCTTTCTCACAGAAAACGACATTGAACTTTCATTAAATTCAGAATATCTTAACTATGAGGAGCTTTCCCTTTTGTATTCCGCATTTACCGCAGCGGAAGACAGGCTTTATCTTTCCTATTCTCTTCACAATGAGTCCGGAGGAAGTATTTCCCCATCTCAGGTAATAGAGAAAATAAAGGATATTTTCCCGAAAATCCGGGAGGCTACAGATGTGCTTACATCAGATGCCAAAAGTCTCATTTCTGCGCCATCACCAACCCTT
>JAUNRD010000126.1:3187-6002 GCA_030535815.1 Clostridia bacterium | reverse complement strand
AAGAGCATTATGTTAAGGGGACAGGGGGATTGCGATTTCCCCCTCCATCCCCTTAACAATCCCCACCACCCCTTGAAACGCTTAAGTTAGTTTGTGTTTCATGGGAGAAATATTAATTACTTCTTGTATGAAAATATATTACGATTTTTATAGGAGGGACAAAATGGAAGAAATTGAAAAAATTTTTCTATAGCTTACGATGAGCTGGAAGAGGAAGATTACAAGTCGGTGGATGGTTATAAAATCCCTGTAGATATGCCAATATACTTTAATGATAACTTTTGTGAAGGAAGAATTATCCTTATCAGAGAAAGAAAAGGAGAGGTGAAATCCTTAAATCCAAATACTTTAAGTTCACCTGCGTTTCTCATATGCTTTAAGGATTCGGACAGATATCATTATGTAAACTGCACTGATGCTAAAGAGGGGGATTTTCCTTTATTTTTTACCGACCACGATATGGCTGAATTGTTTGGATATAGGTTGTGTGAAAATTGTAGCGAAAAAGTAGGAATAATTCATATGGAAGATTATTTTGAGCTTTATGGGAAAAGAGAAATATTACGGTGGATAACATTTGGTTACATCCCCGAAAACAAACTAACTTAAGCGATTCAAGGGGATACAGGGGTCATAGGGGGCATAAGGGGGAAATCGCAATCCCCTATCGGCAAACAATGTTGTTTGCCTAAAGCCCCCTATAATAAATAAACTTGAAAAATCAAATCCCAAATAAAAGAATCGCTTTGATAAAATATTAATAAATGTAAGGAACTATTAGGCTGATAACTGAAACAACACCTATTTAGAAAAAAATCTAAATGGGTGTTGACATTTTAAAGGATATGTGCTAATATGTATTTAGATAATTATCTAAATAGCGAATAAGGAGGACGAAAATGGGGATAAATGAAACCTTGAAAGCAATTTCGGACCCGGTACGCCGTGACATACTTTTTATGCTTAAGGAAGGAAGGTTGTCAGCCGGTGAAATCGGCGAAAAATTCAATCTGACGGGAGCGACCGTTTCCTATCATCTTGCAAAGCTTAAAAGTGCCGACCTTGTAAGCGAGGAGAGGGAGAAAAACTTTATCTATTACAGCTTAAACACCTCGGTTTTCGAGGATATCCTGGCGTGGATTTATAATTTAAGGGGGCATATCGAATGAAATTTATGAAATGGAAAATATTTTTTATAACGGCTATAGTTTGCCTTTTACCCATTTTATTGGGGCTTGCACTCTGGGAGAGCCTGCCCGAAAGCATCCCGATTCACTTTGACATAGCGGGAAATCCCGACAATTACGCGGCAAAGGGCGTTGTGGTGTTCTTAATTCCCGTACTGATGGTGCTTGCTCAGTTCTTCTGCTGTTTTATAAACGACATAAATGCCAAAGCCCACGGGGAGCGGAAAAAATTTTCCCTTGTGACAAAGTGGATACTTCCCATAATGTCCATCGTTCTTCAGACAATAACCTACGGCTATGCCCTTGGGTGGAACATCGACATAAGAAGGGTGGTGGCTTTTCTTGTCGGTGGAATTTTTATAGTAATGGGAAACTATCTTCCGAAATTTGACTATATCAAAAACTATGATGTGGAAGCGGAAAAGGCAAGGAAAATAAACCGCTTTATCGGCTATATGTCTTTTGTTATGGGCTTGCTTTTCATAATAAGCATTTTCCTTCCGCCGATTTTTACCTTATGCTGCATCATCCTTTTAATTCCATATGCAATAATTGGTTTGATTTACGGAATTAAAGAAGGCAGAAAGAAGTGAAAATAAGCGGTGACGCCTGCAGAATTTGCTGTTTTTACGGCGCTTTAGCTGAATATGTTGCCAAAACCTGAAGCGATAATCGGTGCATAGCATTATGCACCGATTATTTTATATTAAAAAAACGCTCAATGCCTTGATTTTTCTACATTATTATGCTATACTTAAAATAGTATGTCAAAATGGGCATATTATATCGATTTTTATAAGATAGCAATTTTTATACGAAAGAAGATGTAGAAGTGGCAATAACATACGAGAGGAAGAAAAAGAGACCGTCTAATATTTTATATACCATAATAACCGCGGTTCTGATATGCACGGTTTTCTTAACTATGGTTGTTAACTTTTATTTTGTGGCGGAGGAGGATGCCTATGAAATGCTCCATATCCAGACGAAGCAAATTAAGGACGATCTTACCTTGCAGTTAAACTCCGACAGGGAAAATCTCCTTACCATGGCAAGCTTTGCATCCAAGCTTTATTCTGACGGTGAAAGCTATGACATCATGTTTGAATCCTTCAGCCCCATAGGATTAATTGCCAATATAGGAATACTTAATCCCGACAATACTTTTGTTACCAAAATGGGAACTGTTGACTTAAACGGAAAAATTTCTTTCCGTGATGAAGCGCTTCGCGGAGAATACATATCGGGAAGAGTTTCTGACCTTACAAGAGACGGGGAGAAGCGCCGTGCCGATAAAGGCAAACGGAGAAACTGTTGGCATTTTATACGGTGTAATCCGTCTTGATGTTATCGGAGAAAAATATGTTTCGATGGCAAGGAGCCTTGATGCACAGCTTTTCGTTTACGATAAGGAAACAGGGAAGTTTATGGTGGATACAATCAGTAAAGTTCCGGGTGAGCTTTCAAACTTTAAGGACAGAGAGTTTAACGAAGGCTACTCATATGAAACGCTGGAAAACACCGATAAAGGGTTCACTTCCTTTAAGTCAAAGTTTACCGGTGAGGATTTGTATGTTCACTATTCTGTACTGGAAGAATTTAACTGGGGAATAATGCTTGCCCGTTAC
>JAUNRD010000126.1:0-3177 GCA_030535815.1 Clostridia bacterium | reverse complement strand
AAGTCAGGTTTTTGCCGAGATACATAAAATTTCCAGAAATCTGCTTATTGCCTTTATGGCGATAATAATCATTATAACAATCTACCTCAACATTATAATGAAAAAGGAGAAAAACAGAAGAAAGCTGAATGAAGAGGCTTCTGCCATAAGAAAGCTTCTTCTGGAAATAAACCAGCAGCACGAAAGTATAAATGCCGCGTTAAAGAGAATAAAGGAGTTTTCGTCTTCCCGCTCGGCGTTTTTTGCAGATACCGACGGAGAGGACCATTGCTATATCAAGCCGGCATTGCAGAATAAGCTTTTAACGGGAGATGACAGAAAATATTTCATAGGTGAGCTTTTCAGATATGCCGCAAATATCAATTCGGAAAAGCTTACCATGGGCTTTATGCAGATTATACCCAATAAACATCTTTTGAAAACCAATCCCGAGCTCTATAAGTTTTTAAAGAAGCACGGCATCGAAGATGTATCCTTTGCAATTCTTGCAGAACATAACAATCATGTAAGTGTTCTGGGAACTATTAACCCCAGAAAAAAGGCAGTAGCAAGAAAGCTTATAGAAGATGTTGCCATTTGTTTCTCTATTGCTATGTACAACAAAAAACATCTTAACAAAACAGAGCTTGCCGCAACAACCGATGCTTTTACAGGAGCCCTTAACCGTGTGGCGTATAAGAAAGACATCATGGTTTTCGATGAAGAAAAGCCTTCGGATTTCTCCTGCATTTACATTGATGTCAACGAGCTTCACTTGAGAAATAACAAATACGGCCACGCCGCAGGGGATGAAATGCTTATTTACATTGCCAACTCCCTTAAAGAGGTGTTCTTCGGTCACCACATTTACCGTATGGGCGGCGATGAGTTCCTTGTGTTTATTGCAAATGTTCCCCATGAAAAAATCAGCGGTGAGATAGAGCTGTTTATGGGACACTTAAAGCCAAAGGGCTATAACGTGGCAATCGGGACTTCCTTCAGAAGTCAGAATACTGACTGCGAGGAAATGGTTCGTGAGGCTGAAATCAGAATGTATGAGGCAAAGGCGGAGTATTATCAGAACAAGGAAAATACCAGCGTTGCGAAAGAGGCTGACAATTATACCCAGATAAAAACAGGCATCAGAGAAATTGATACCATGATATCTGTTCTTAAAGAACATTACAACGGTATTTACAAGGTTTCTTTGAACACAAACACCGCACACAGAATTCTTATGCCATCTTACCTTGGCTATAAGGAAGACGAGGATAATTTCCTGAATCTGATAAAGAAATACATAAATGACCTTGTGCATCCCGACAGTCGCAGAGCGATTATGAGCTTTATTAACTACGATTCGATGAAAAGGCAGCTTGCGGAAGGAAAAGTTCCGTCCATTACATACAAAAAGGTAAACGGAGACAACGTTACATTAAGCGTTTACAGTCTGGTTGAAGATACAAGCGATGTAAACGATACCCTCTGGGTATTTGCAAGAGACTGATAGGTGGATATATGCTTCAATTTCTTAAATTCAGTATAGTCGGTACCATCGCAGCACTGATAGATGTGGGAGTTTTGGTAATACTTAAGGAGCTTATGCATTTTGACGTGTTGATCGCATCGGAAATTTCATTTTGCGCATCGGTGGTTGTAAACTATCTGCTGAGTATGGCGTTTGTATTCAAAAGCAAAAACGAAAGCAAGGTAAAGGAGTTTGTTGCATTCTTTATCTTAAGCGTCGGCGGTCTTGGCTTAAATCAGCTGATTTTGTGGCTGGGCGTTCACTTTGTGGCCATACATTATCTGGCGGTAAAGGTTTTTGCCATGATTACAGTGTCGTTGTATAATTTTGTTACAAGAAAGATTTTTCTTGAGTCAAAGGAAAAATGAGAGTGAAAAGCCATGAACAGTGTATTTGAAAAGGATTTATACAGATATTACGGAGAAGAAGGGGAGCCTTTCTTGAAAAGGATATTCCGCCCTCTTGAAATAAAATATATCGCTCTTTTCAGAAAAGCGAATATGTGTAAATTCAAGCCGCTGAAGCTTTTGTATATGCTGAGGCTTAAGCGCCTTTCTGATAAAACCAAAATTCAGATTCCGGCAAGAACAAACATCGGTGAAGGCTTTTACATCGGACATCTCGGAAGAGTAATTATCCATCCTGATGCGGTTTTGGGTAAGAACGTAAACCTGGGGACCGGCGTTACCATAGGAATGGAAAACCGCGGAAAGAGAAAAGGAGCTCCGGTTATTTCCGATAACTGCTGGATAGGTACAAACGCGGTTATCGTGGGGAATGTAAAAGTCGGAAGCGATGTTTTAATTGCTCCCCTTACCTATGTTAATTTTGATGTTCCCGATCACAGCATAGTAATAGGAAACCCCGGAAGGATAATCGGAAAGGAAAACGCAACGGCAGATTATATCTGTAACCGTGTGTAAAAAAGTATAGCGCAGCTTTATGCGGGGGAGGTGACACTTTGGCAGGGAAAGATACAAGAATAAAAAACAATCTGATAACTTCGCTGATATATCAGGTGGTATTGATATCGGTAAGCTTCCTGCTTCCCAAGCTGTATGTGGAAAACTTCGGCTCGGAGGTAAACGGTGTCCTTTCGCTGATAAAGCAGGTTTTTACATATATGTGCCTTCTGGAAGCGGGCGTGGGTCTTGCTTCAACCCAGGCACTTTATAAAAGAATAGGAGAAAAGAATTATAAAAGCTCAAGCGCAGTTCTTTCGGCAACAAATAAATATTATATAAGAACAGGCGTAATATATACAGCTATCGTGCTTGTCTTTGCCATAGTATATGCCTATATAATTCCCACGCCTATAGAAAGCACGGTTCTCTTTTTCATAGTTATATTAAATGCACTTCCCTCGGTTTTCAGATATTTCGTTCAGGCGAAATATAATATCTTAATGGAGGTTGACGGAAGGAAGTATGTGCTTAACAATGCGGAAACCGCACTTCAGCTTTCCACAAATATAGGAAAAATGCTTGTCCTGTTTTTAACGGACAGTCTTATCCTGATTCAGGTTGTTTATTGCGCTATTTCCATTATTCAGCTTGCTTCGCTTTACTTTTATGCGAAGAAGAGGTATACCTGGCTTAACCTTAAGGAAAAGCCGGATTTTGAGGCTATTTCCCAGAAAAATTCTGTTCTGGTGCATCAGCTTTCCGCCA
>JAUNRD010000125.1 GCA_030535815.1 Clostridia bacterium | reverse complement strand
AATGCTCCGCGCTATCGGGCACGGGGTTAAGATTGGGCATCGTGCAGACTGCCGTATAGCCGCCGCGCGCCGCGGCACAGCAGCCGTCGTAAATCGTTTCTTTATAAGAAAAACCCGGTTCACGAAAATGCACATGCACATCGCAAAAACCGGGAAAAACAACATATGAAGGAGAAATGTCACAAAGCGCCGCCTGGGACAAAAACTGCATAGCGACACTTTTTTCTTTTTCTGTCATACCAATAAATTCCGCCATACACTTTTTTTCCATTTAGCATCCTCCTTTCAAATTATAACAAAAAGTCTCACCGGATTTCGGCAAGAACAAACATACAAAAAGGCTGATGCAGATTTTTTCTGCACCTTTCAAGGTATTTTTCATCTTGCCGATATCTCTGTATCGTCTTAAAGATTGATTTGAATAATTATAACACAAAACCATTTTTTTGTCAATAAAAAACCACCATATTTTATTAATAAGATATTAATAAAAATTTTAAGTGACAAACCCGTTTTTTTGTGATATAATATTATATGATATTAAAATGTAAGGAGTGTGACTATGAAAGCAAGATTTTTATCATGCCTTATGGCAGCAATTATGATATTATCTTTTGTTGTCCCCGTATATTCTTCGGAGCTTTATCCCGATATAATATTAAAAGGACATACCTCTCTCCTTATCCCCGAAACAGATAAGACAGAATATCAGTTTACCGTGTGCTATGTATCTGCCGACGGAACGTTTATCCCCACCGACGAAGCCTCGGTGGATGTATCAGAGCTTCCTGACGGCGTAAATTTCGACGTAGGTACAGGTGTTGCAACGGTTTTCGACTATGCCGAAGAAGGCGATTCTTTCACAGTAACCGTAACGCCTCCCTCATCTCAGCCAAAGCTCCATATTAAAAAATACACAGTAACACTCGGCTATAATCTTTTAATTAACGGTGATTTCACCTCCTTACCCGAAGGCAGCGGATGGGACGGGCAGAACTCTTCTTCATTTACTCTTAAAAATGCAGTTCTTTCATTCGATCTCAATGAATCCGGAAGTGCAACATATCTTCTTATGCAGGAGAATAAAATCCCGCTTGAAAAAGACACTTTATACGAATGCTCTTTTGATATACGAACCTTCACGACTGACAAGCCCTACGAAGACCCTTCCATTCATTCGGAAGCCATCGGCGAATCTGCCGTTGTTTATCTTACTAACCCCCACTATCCTGAGTGGACTACTGTTCAAGTGCCTTTGAGAGTTACGGAAAACGACGATTTCATTTTCACGCTGGCTATCACACCTGAGGATGCCCCGATTCACGTTTCCGTAAAAAACATAAGCTTAAAAAAATCTGTTTCTCATCCCACTTCAATAAAACTTTTACTTCCTCAGTCATTCAGCATTCCGAAAACGGACTTCATAACTACTCCTTTGGATATATTTGTCCTGGACCAGGAAGGTAATCCGACCATCGCAGATATTATTTACGAGCCACTTTCTTCCTCTTCCGACGTAACCGTTGAAGAAGAAACCATAACCATAAAAAGTTCTGCTGCTCCGGGAGAGTACTCCTTCAAAGCTTACCTTAAAAGATATCCTGAGATAAGCGAGGTATTCACCATAAGAATCACCGACTCCGGTATTGATAACGGAAACTTTGAATCCGATCAGAGCAGTGAATCCTGGATTGCATCCGGAATGGGCGAATATTCCATAATAGAAGACAACAGCAATTCCTATGCAGCTTTTGCTCCCGGCAGCGATGTAGGCGTTATGTACAACAACGCTTATGTATCATTCAAAGCACAGCAGAGCTATGTGTTCAAAGCTGATTTAAAAACAAAATTTTCAGACATAAGTGTTTTTGTCACCTTTATTATAGAAGACAAGGACAACCCGGAAAACCTTATTCTCTGCGCATATTTCGAGCCTGATACATCGTGGACTTCATACAAAGCTGTGTTTACTCCCGAAGAGGATATCAACGGCCGTTTTATTGTTGCGACAAACATTCCCGACGGAAGCGACGAACAGGTTTTATATCTTGACAACATAGAGGTTGTTTCGGCAACAATCGCCGCAGAGCATGTAAAAATAAAAGGCAATCCCGCCAGAGGCAATACACTTACAGGCTCTTTTGATTTCATTAACAACTTTGACGGAGAAAGCGCCAGCATCACAAACTGGGCACTGTCTCCTTCTGCGGACGGGCCTTACACAACCTTAAGCTATTCCAATATGTCGGAAATTGAAGTTACTGAGGATATGGAAGGCAAATACCTCCGTTTTGAGGTTACCCCCATTTCTTTAACTGCCGGAATCTTCGGTGAAACCGTATATTCCAAACCTCTTAAAATACAGAAGAAACGTCCAAATGTAACTTATGAAGATCCGGAAGACGAAAAACCTTCCCTCCCCGAAGAGGAAAAGCCTCCCAGGAAGGACCGCAAGGAATATATCTCCCCCATCAAAATACCTTCTGAGCCCATAACCGAACACTATTTTACCGATATGCACGGACACTGGGCAGAAAATGCCGCGCATATTTTAGCGGCAGCAGGCGTTGTCGAAGGCTATTCAACCGGTTCTTTCGCTCCTGACAAGCTGGTTACAAGAGCTGAATTCTGCGCATTTCTTATGAGAAGTCTCGGTCTTGAAGAAGGCATTTATTCCGGTCGTTTTTCAGACGTTTCACCACAGTCCTGGTACGCAGGCGTTGTTCAGACAATTTATAATTGCTCGCTCATATCCGGAATAAGCGAAAATGAATTTGCTCCCAACGCACCCATTACAAGAGAGCAGCTTATAACCATTCTTATGCGGTCATACAATCTCATAAAGGGTGATTCCTATGTTGTTGCAACCACGCTTCCGTTTTCCGACAGCGAAAAAATTTCTCCTTATGCTTTAACAAGCATAACAAAAGCTTATTCACTCGGGCTTATAACAGATACAGTTCCTTCCCTGCGTCCGGATGAGCCTGCCACAAGAGCAGAAACCATAACCTATTTAACAGGATTTTTATCACTTATTGGCACTTGACAAAAAGCATTCCCGGTGCTATAATATCCTATAATTAAATAAAAAGCGATGACGGAAAGAGTAGTAAATTTAAGCTTGTCCAGAGAGAGAAACAAATGGCTGCGAGTTTCTTACAGGCACTTTTATGAAAACCGCTCCCGAGCTGCTTTGCTGAAAATAAGTAAGCTTTGCCGTAACCTTTCGTTAAAGGAAATTAAGTTAAAACCAAGGTGGAACCGTGCTATTTGGCACCCTTGATATTCAAGGGTGCTTTTTATTTTGTAATTAATTGAAAGGATTGATAATATGTCAGAAGAATTAAACGTACAGGTATCAGCAGAAGAAGAGCTTAAAACTCTCCGCCACTCTGCCTCCCACATTATGGCACAGGCTGTAAAGAGACTTTTCCCCGATGTAAAGCTTGCAATAGGCCCTGCCATTGACACAGGCTTTTACTATGACTTTGATACCGAAACTCCCTTCTCTCCCGAAGACCTTGAAAAGATCGAAGCTGAGATGAAGAAAATTGCAAAGGAAAACTTAAAGATTGAACGCTTTGAACTCGAAAGAGCCGAAGCACTTGAGCTTATGAAGGACGAGCCCTATAAGACAGAGCTTATCAATGAGCTTCCCGAAGGCGAAGTAATTTCCTTCTACAAGCAGGGCGAATTCACAGACCTTTGTGCAGGCCCCCACGTTAACTATACCTCCAAGGTAAAGGCATTCAAGCTTCTCTCCGCTACCGGTGCTTACTGGAGAGGAAGCGAAAAGAACAAGATGCTTACCCGTATCTACGGTGTTGCATATAAGACAAAGGATGAGCTTGAAGCAGATTTAGCACAGAGAGAAGAAGCTAAAAAGAGAGACCACAATAAGCTTGGCCGTGAGCTTGAATTTTTCACAACAAGCGACCTTATCGGTCAGGGTCTTCCCATCCTTCTTCCCAAGGGTGCAAGAGTAATTCAGCTCCTTCAGCGTTTCGTTGAGGATACAGAGCAGCAGAGGGGCTGGCTCCTCACAAAGACTCCCTATATGGCAAAGAGCGACCTTTATAAGGTATCAGGCCACTGGGACCACTATCTTGACGGTATGTTCGTTTTAGGCGATCCCGAAAGCGACAAGGAAGTTTTCGCACTCCGTCCCATGACCTGCCCCTTCCAGTATCAGGCATACCTTAACAGAGCAAGATCCTACCGTGATCTTCCCTTAAGATACAACGAAACATCTACTCTTTTCAGAAACGAAGCATCCGGCGAAATGCACGGTCTTATCAGAGTTCGTCAGTTCACAATTTCCGAAGGTCACTTGATGTGTACTCCCGATCAGCTTGAAGAAGAATTCAAGAACTGCCTTGAGCTTGCGATTTATATGCTTAAGACTCTTGGTCTTTACGAAGATATTTCCTACCGTTTCTCACAATGGGATCCTTCTGATAATGAAAAGTACATCGGAACAGCCGAAGACTGGGATGAAGCCCAGGGTATGATGAAGAGAATTTTGGATCACCTCGAAATCCCCTACAAGGTTGGCGTTGGTGAAGCTGCTTTCTACGGTCCCAAGCTTGACATTCAGATTAAGAACGTATTCGGTAAGGAAGATACACTCATAACAATTCAGATTGACCAGTTCTTAGCTTCCAAGTTCGGTATGGAATATGTTGATGCAGAAGGCAACAAGAAAAACCCCTACATCATCCACCGTACCTCCATCGGCTGCTACGAAAGAACACTCGCTCTTCTTATTGAGAAGTATGCAGGTGCGTTCCCCACATGGCTTGCGCCCACACAGGTTAAGGTTATGTCCCTTTCCGAAAGACACGCTGACTATGTTTCTGATATTGCAAAGGAAATGGAAAAGGCAGGCATCCGCGTTGAGCTCGATACAAGAAACGAAAAAATCGGTTACAAAATCAGAGAAGCTCAGCTTGAAAAGGTACCTTACATGGTTGTTTGCGGCGATAAGGATATCGAAGCAGGAACAATCTCCGTAAGAAGCCGTAAGGGCGGAGAGCAGGAATCCATGACACTTGACCAGTTCATCGCAAAGATTCAGAAGGAAGTTGCAGAAAAAACATTAAACATATAAAAAACCAAAAACGCCTTGAGCCAATGGCTCAAGGCGTTTTTTTATTATACTTCTTTAGTTTCAAATAAAAGTTCCTTTTCTCTGTCGTTTTCAAGGAAAAGTGCTGTAGCTTTTTTATTTGTGCAAAGTATATTTCCGAATGTAACATTTTCAATTTCACTCTTTTTAAGGTGTGTGTGGCAAAAACCGAAGCCGACTCTGCAATCTTCTCCTGTTATTACGTTTCCGATATAGGAATCCTTTAAGGTTTTGCACATAGAAACCGCATAAGTTCCGTTTCCGTACACATTTTTAACACTGATATTGTAAATTTCGCCCATTACGGAGTGGCGTGTACTTACATAAGCATCCGCCGAGTCGCCTATTCTTACGTTGTACTGGCTCTTATATTCCGTTCGTCTGCGCATATCCGTAACGCCGTCAATGTCAATATTATAAATCTTATTGCCGTTTTCATTGAGCAATCTGACATTGGAGCAGACATAGCAATCTGTTGCCACATTTCTTATTTTAACGTCGTGAATATCCTTATCCTTTCCCGTTACAAGATAGCCGAGCCTTGTTTCAAATCCACCAAGTGCCGTTAATGCAACAGAATCATCCTCAGTAAAACCCGTGATATTTTCAATCAGTATATTGTTGCAACCCACACGAAGGTCAAGTCCGTCGGCATTTTTTATGTAAGTCTCCTTGTAATTTCCCGGAAGCTCGTTTTCATAATGCACTCCGTTTTCATCAATTCTCGAAAGGTCAGCGCAGAAATTGATATTTCTGAAAACAGAATCTCTTACACAGATGTTTGTCATTCCCCACCAGCGCTGTTTTTCGATGCGGATGTTTTCAACCGTAAGATTTCTCACATTTACCATTAAAATAACGGTGTTTTTCGATATGTGCG
>JAUNRD010000124.1 GCA_030535815.1 Clostridia bacterium | reverse complement strand
TTACCGGAGTTAATTCAATCGGAATAAATGCGAATATGATTTTCAGGGGAAACGGCGGGACAAACGGCTTTGACATCGCCGTAATCCTTGATAATTATAAAACAGGAACTCTTATCGGATATATTCACCTTGATGATGAGGGTGAAATCGAAAAGTATACCTCCGTCTCCGGCGTAAGCGGTACACACGACGTTTATTTTTATTTTCTGACCGGTGGGGAAGCAAATAAATACAGCACTTTCAAGGAAGTTATCTTTTCCGGTAACGAATATAAGCACGACAATCAGTCTATGAAGGTACCTGACAGCGTGATAATTGACAACTATTCCGACACCTGGGCGGCAACCGACGATTTCGGACGTGCCGTTGCATCCTTTGAGGAAGCGGGCGCGGTAAAGGAAGGCAATCACGAGGTTGGTATGCTTTACTGGAACTGGCACGTTGACGAAGGCCCTGCAACCCAGGGTGGCTCAATTCCTGCGGTTATAAAAAATAATCCCGGTGCAGAGGGTAATTTTACTCACGAAGCATGGATTTTAAATGCAAGATACTACTGGCAGGAGCCTCTTTTCGGCTTTTACGATTCCTATGATTACTGGGTATACCGCCGTCACGCCGAATTGCTTTCGGACGCAGGCGTTGATGCCATATTCTTTGACTATACCAACGGCGGGGCAAACTACATATCAACCCTCAATGTACTTGCAAAGGCATTCCGCGATTCAAAGGCAACAGGCGTTGATATTCCCAGGATTGCCGCATTTACCTCAATGGGACAGTCAAATTCCAATGCATACAATAACCTTATATCCTTATACTTAAACTGCTTTGTAAACAACGATTACTCCGATATATGGTACTATATGGACGGTCGCCCCGTGCTCTTCGGTAATGCAGTGCCGTCACGTGCAATCGGCCATATAACTGACGGAAGCGAAATTGCAAAGGGCGTTGTTAAGGAAACCGAAGGCTTTTTCAATTTCAAGGAAATGGGCATAAGAAGCGACAAGTCAAACCGCGGAACTAAATACTGGATGTGGCTTGAGCATTATCCTCAGGTTTTAAGAGGCGGATTTACAGATGATGGTCGCCCCGGATTCTTATCCGTTGGTTCTGCGCTTAATGAATCCACCGTTTACGGTCTTAATACAACGGGCGTATTTTCAGATCCCTATTCCAAGGGTAGGGCATATACCGAGGCGTTCGGTGAAGATTATACCGAGCGCGGTTTGCGCGAGGGCTACTTCTTCCGTGAGCAGGCAGGTCTTGCATTGGATGTTGATCCCGAATTTATTATGATTGACGGCTGGAACGAATGGACTACCATCCGCTATGACGTATACGGAAAGTATTCGGGACTTGTTTTTGTTGATACCTACAACGATGAAAACAGCCGTGACTTTGAGCCGGCACGTGGTCCTTTGAAGGACGACTGCTACAATATGCTCTGCGACTTTGTAAGAAAGTATAAGGGCGTTCGTCCCGTTCCCACAGCAAGCGGAGCAAAGACCATTGATATAAATGGCGACCTTTCCCAGTGGAATTCTGTAGGTCCGGAATACATAAGATACTTCAACGACTATGAAAGAAACGAAGACGGTCTTGGTATCTACGGCTCGGCAAGGGAAACACATCACTTTGAAACCGATGTTATAAATGCAATAAAGGGTGCAAAGGTTTCTTTTGACAATGACAATTTCTACTTCCTTGTAAATGCTGAAAATGCAGTTACAAAGCACGACAAGGGCTTTATGACTCTTTATATAAACACAGACAGAAATGCCGTAACCGGCTGGGAAGGCTATGACTATGCCGTAAACCTTGAAGGCGAAGGCGTTGTTTCCAAAAATGTCGGAAACACCTGGAGCTGGGAAAATGCAGGCGAGGCAAAAGCAAATATAAACGATGCAAGCTACATCATCTCTGTTCCGAAGAGCGTAATCGGCGAAACGGGAACGGTTGACTTTGAATTTAAGTGGACCGATGCGGCCGAGTGCAAGGGCGACCTTTTAACCTTCTATTCCGAAGGTAGTGTTGCACCTCCCGGACGATTCAACTATGTATATACGACTGTTTCTGAAACCACTCTTTCAGCAGAAGAAAGAAAGCCTTTGATTGCTTCAGAAACTTCCGTACTTAAGGCCGGAAGCAGCAAGGCAGTTGTAAAGGGTGCGAAGATGAGGGTTTACGAGGAAGATATAACTGTTGCTCCCTTTATGGAAAACGGCACACTTTACATCCCCGAGCAGGTTTATAACGAGGTTATGGGCTACGGAAGAAGCAAAACAGAATATGTTTCAAGCTATAACCGCTTCTTTACCTATCATTCCGAGCTTGACGATAAGAAAGAAAATATAATAAACAATTCCTTTACCACCTGCGAACTTGATTCTCTCGATGTAATAATTGACGGACGTGAAGCTCGTCTTTCAAATCCCGTTACCTACAGAAACGGCATCTTCTATATTCCTGCATCATTCATCGCTGAATGCTATGGCTGGAATGTAGCTGATTTGGGAAATGGTGCCTTTGTGATAAGCAAGGGTGAAGCTGATATGAATGCAGTAAATACTGCACTTTCACACCTTAACTGAAAGGGGGACTCAGAGTGAAAAAATTATTATCATTGATATTGGCTTTTGTAATGCTTCTTACTGCATCATCCTTCGCTGCCATGGACGGAGCTGACGGTACAAAGAGCATAAACGGTGCATATATAACCTATAACGGAACAGATAAGGGCGGCTATGGCGCAGGCGGGGTTTCCTATCTTACGGACGGAGTGAGAAACACCTTCGGTGCAAGACATGGCGGAGAAATTAAAATAGAGTATGGTTCTGAAGTAAGCTTTTCGGGAATCCGTGCTATGAACAGCGGCCCCCACAGAAGAGCCGCGGTTTTAACCGTTAAAATTTCATCCGACGGAAGCACATGGACAGAGCTTTCAAATGAAAGAGAAGCAAACGATGTATTCTGGTATGATGATTACACCTTCGGAAAAAGCGTTAATGCAAAATATATTTCCCTTATATCGAGAAAAGGTAACGACGGCTGGGGAGAATGGGAAATTGGCGAAATAGCCCTTATCACGGATGAGGATATCTCATCAAAGGTAAAGGCAGAGGCAAAGCCTGAAACTAAAAACGAAGCGGAAAATGAGCCTGTTGAAGGCGCTTACAGCGTTGAAGGTACCTGGACTTTTACGGCATCGAGTACTTTCTATTCACTGTCTGCAGACAAGGCATTTGACGGAGATATTAAAACCTTCTGGCACTCGTCATATGAGGCGGCAGGAGGCACTGTTGTAAGTAAGGCGCCCTATCCTCATTATATAGATGTTGATTTTGACAATATGCTTTCCGTTGCAGGCGTTATCTACACACCGAGACCCGACAATATGGCGGGACGTTTTAACAGCTACACCATATACGGCTCCGATGACGGTGCAAACTTTGAAGAAATAAAAAGCGGAATGTGCGACTATTCCAAGGGAGCAACTCCGCAGATTATAAACTTTGATGAAAAAGTAAGCGTAAAGGTTTTAAGAATTGAAACCACCGATGCGGGAGATGATTTCGGCTCTGCCGCAGAAATTACAATCCTTAAGGAAAAGGTAAAGGTGGAAGAAAAGGAATCTGCCCCTGTGGAAGAGGGCGTTTTAGCTCGTGAGGATTCCTGGAAAATCGAAGGATCCAGCGTATTCTATTCTCAAGTTGCGGCAAATGCCTTTGACGGAAATGAAAATACCTACTGGCACACAAGCTATGAAGCTGAAAACGGACAGATAACCACTATGGCGCCTTATCCTCATTATCTTTCTGTTGATTTCGGAAAAAACGTTACACTTTACGGTATCGTTTATGTGCCGAGAAAAGGAAATCAGGGCGGTGTATTCAATAACTACACCATATACGGCTCAACCGATGGTGAGGAATTTAAGAAAATTACATCAGGAAACTTCATCTATACAGACGGAATAACGGCAAAAACCGTAGAGTTTGAAAAGAGCGAACTTCGTGCCATAAAAATAGAAACCACCGATTCCATAAGCAACGTAGGAACGGCGGGAGAAATTAAATTCCTTACAAAGAAGCCCGAAAAGGAAGCAGTGAAAAAAGCTCCCGTAACGGGAGACGGAAAGAGTCTTGAAGGAGTGCCTTTCTTAGACAGAACCGGCTGGATTGCATCAGGTAAATCTTTTGTTGCCGGAAGTCCCATGAAGATTTTAGACGGTGATACCAAAACTCACTGGCATTCCGACTATCAGGCAGCCGACGGCGTTGTAACAGGCAGAGACAATCCGCCCTACACCCTTGAAATAACCCTTCCCGAAGCGAAGGTTATTTCGGGAATGTCTCTTCATCCGAGAGGGGACGGAATGGACGTAGGTAAAATATTAAAGCTTAATGTCTATGTGGCAAAGGACGATACGTCGGACTATTTCCTGCTCTTTGAAAACACGGAATTTCCCCTTGCAACGGGAAATAAAAACCCGAGAGAAATTGCCTTTAACGCAAATATAAGTGTTAAAAAGGTAAAGCTTGAAATTTTGGAGAGCGCACAGCACTTCGGAACATTGGGTGAATTCAATCTCTGGGAAGAGAGAAGTGAATTTAAGACAGTAAGCTTTGAAGACTTTTACGAAGAAGACTCCAAAAACAGACTTTATCGCCTTGATACCAAGGAATTTACCGCAAGCTATGAAGGTGATTGCTGGAACGATTTCACCGTAGATAAGGCTTTTGACGGGCCCGACGGTGTAATATTCCAGACAGAGGAATTAAAGGACAGCGCATATCCTGTAGTGTTATCTCTTGATATGGGAAGAGTAAGAACCTTCTCGGAAATGCATTATGTTCCCCGTCAGACTCAGGACCTTCACGGCCTCTGGACTAAGTTCAGTGTTCAGATAAGCGAGGACGGAGAAAACTGGACAACGCTGTTGGCACATGAGGTTCTTGAAAAAGACCTTTCTACAAAGAAGTTTGTTTTTGACACTCCCGTAAAGGCACGTTATATCGACTTTGAAATCGAGGAATCTATGGTGCACCGTGTTGCCTGCACGGAAATTGAGTTCTATCAGAACAAGGAAGCTCACGAGGCTGAAAATAAAGTTGCAGACAAAAAGCCCGAAAAGTATGAGCTTACCATTGGTTCCAATGTAATAAAAAGCGAAAAGGACGGCGTAGCATCTGAAAAGACCATCGACGTTGCGCCCTACATCGTGGACGGCTCAACACTTATCCCCTTAAGAGGTCTTGTTGAGGAAATGGGAGCAGAAATCGCCTGGGACGGTGCATCAAAGAAAATTACATTAAAAACTGCTGATGCAACAATTGTTCTTCAGATATGGAACAGAAGAGTTTTTGTTACAACAAAGGAGTTTGGCGAGGTGCGCTACACCCTTCTTAACTTCCCCGTGATAAAGGACTCCCGTACCTTCATCCCCGTAAGATTTGTATCCGAACAGCTTGGATACAATGTGGCGTGGGACGGTGCGACACAGACGGTAACGATTACCAAATAAAAAAGGAGATGTAAAAAAAGTCCAGAACGCAAAAAGGCGGATAAATTAATAAATCGGGCAATTTTATAAACTCTAATGTGAAAATAGTGTTGAAAAATCGCAGGTTCTGCGATTTTTCTTCATTTTTATGCCTTTTTGCTATGAACAAACTTCACCGCTCGACGTATCTATATACGCCTTCGGGTGCTTTCGAAAAGTCTGAAAGCAGACTTTTCTCAATTCAGTTTGTCCATTCTGAAGCATTTTTTCCTATCTCCTGAAAAAATCGCAGTGAAATTCACTGCGATTTTTTTAATCAGTATACTTTATAAATTTTTCCGTCCTTGGGATTAAATGCAAGGTCGGGGAGAAGGTGCTCGCATCCTTCTTCGTCGGTTACTATGAGGCAGTCGCCCGAAAACTTCCGTCCGATTTCATCGGTTATAATTTCGCCTTCTCCGTTTTCAAAGAGCTCCTTGTTTTCAAAGGCAATTTTTAATCCC
>JAUNRD010000123.1 GCA_030535815.1 Clostridia bacterium | reverse complement strand
GAGTGCATAGAATATCTTGATACAGATCCCGGCAAGGTTCGCGCAAAGGCATACGACCTTGTATTAAACGGAACAGAATTGTCGAGCGGCTCTATCCGCATAACAGATGCGGCACTCCAGCAGAGAATGTTTGAGGCGCTCGGTCTTAAGGAAGAGGAAATCCAGGCAAAATTCGGCTTCCTCGTTGATGCATACAAGTACGGTGCGGCACCCCACGGAGGTATGGGAATCGGTCTTGACAGAATTTCCATGATTATGTGCGGTGCAGAAAGCCTTCGTGATGTTGTTGCGTTCCCGAAGGTGCAGAATGCATCCGAGCTTATGAGCAATGCTCCGGACGTTGTTGATGAAGAACAGCTTAAAGAACTTCACATTAAAGTTACTGAATAATTTTTCGGAGGGACTTAACACTCATGATAGAGATTAAAGGTCTTATAAAAAGCTTCGGCACACACAAGGTATTGGACAACATAACCTTCCGTGTCGAAAAGGGAGAGGTAATGGGCTTTCTTGGTGCAAACGGCGCAGGTAAAAGCACCACAATGAATATAATAACCGGTTATCTTTCGGCTAACAGCGGAAGTGTAATAATCAACGGTATTGATATGTCGGAAAATCCCAGAGAAGCAAAAAAGCATATAGGATATCTTCCGGAAAAGCCTCCGCTTTATCCTAATATGACAGTAGGAGAGTATCTTGATTTTGTCTGCGACTTGAAAGGTGTAAAGCTTTCAGGCAAGGCGGAAAAAGGTGAAATCAGCGAAAGAGAAGCTCATATAAACGATGCCTGCGAACGTTGCGGTATTTTGGATGTCAAGGGTCGTCTTATCGGCAATCTTTCAAAGGGCTATTGTCAGAGAGTAGGTCTTGCCCAGGCATTGATAGGTGACCCCGAGATACTTATTCTTGACGAGCCTACGGTGGGACTTGACCCGGTGCAGATAATTGAAATAAGAAACCTTATAAAAGAACTTGGAAGGGAGCATACGGTTATCTTAAGTTCCCACATCTTGTCCGAGGTTTCTGCGGTGTGCGAAAAGGTTATTATTATAAACGGAGGCAGAATTGCCGCTGCGGCATTTACCGACAAGCTTATCTCAGAATTTGAGGATGTAAACCGCCTTCGCTTAAAGGCTGAGTGCGATGCTGAAACTCTTACAAAGATGCTTAGTGCGACTTACGGAGTTGAAAGAATTGATACGGTAAAGTCTGATGAGGATGGCGTTTCAGAAATACTTATACACACATCTAAAGATGTGCGAAGCAGCATTATGAGCCGTCTGGTAGATAAAAATGTGCCTGTAAAGTTTTTCGGAATAGATGTACTTGAGCTTGAGGATATTTTCCTTAAATATGTGGGAGGTGAAGAGCGTGAAGGCGATAATTAAAAGAGAAATCGGCAACTATCTTAACAACCCCATGGGTTATGTCTTCCTTGGTATATTTATTCTTATGTTCTCCGGTATTTTCTGCTATGTAAATCTTTACGGCCTTACAAGCTCGGATATTTCCTACACCTTCGGATGGATGATTTATGTAATGCTGGGACTTATGCCCCTGCTCACCATGAGACTCTTATCGGAGGAAAAGGCGGCGAAGACTGATCAGCTTCTTTTGACCAGCCCCGTATCATCAACATCTATTGTTGCCGGAAAGTTTTTTGCGGTTATGGGACTTTGTGCAATGGCACTTCTTTTTACACTGCCGCACATCATTATACTTATATTAAGGGGAAATCCTGCATTTTCCACCACCCTTTTGGCATATTTCGGATTTTTACTCTATTCCGCTGTTTATGCATCCATAGGACTTTTTATTTCGTCGTTGACGGAAAATCAGGTGGTTTCTTCGGTAATTACATTTGCGACATTTATAGCTATGCTGGCAATCGAGCTTCTTCTGGTGCCTTCGATTCAGAGCCCCTTGCTTTATAAAATTTTAGGAAGTATATCATTTGCATCCCGCTATGCGGATTTTTCCATGGGAATACTCAATATTACATCTGTTATTTACTATATAAGTATTGCATTTTTGTTTAATTATTTCACAGTGCTCAGCATTGAAAAGAGAAGATGGTAAGGAGGTGCGCTTTATGAAAAATAAAAAGGTGAAATTCCGCCTGGAAGGCGCATTTCTTACGGCTTTGGTGCTTGCACTTGTTATTCTGCTTAATCTGGTGACAGGCATTTTGGGAGACAGATATGACCTTAAATTTGACTTGACCGGAGGGGGAGTTTTCACACTTTCCGACGAGACTGAGGAGGTAATATCCCTCATTGACAATGATATTACCATCTATTATGCAACAAATGCCGAGTCACGTAACAGCCGTTACACAGAAATTCTTGAAGAGTTTAAAAGGGCATCGGATTTTATCAGTGTAAGTGAGGTCAATATTGATATTGATCCAGGATTTATAAGACAGTATCAGATAAAGAACTATAATTCTGTTGTGGTGGAAAGCGCTTCTACCGGTAAAAAGAGAGTTGTAGACGGCAGTATGATTGAGCAGGGAACAATTAATGATAACGGAATCGAAAATAACAAGGTAAATTATCTTGAAGGGTATGTTTCTGCGGCCATACGCTATGTTACAAGTGATGATCCGCTGATGATTTATATAGCTATGGGACATGGCGAGGTTATAGAAAATCCTTCTATGCTTGATTATCTCATGAATATGCTTTATACAGAAGGAATGAGCGTAAAGATTATTGATATCAGCACAGATAAGATACCAAATGATGCAGATATGCTTTTGTTTGCAGGTTCCACCAAGGATTTTACGGATAATGAAATCAAGAAGATAGATGACTATCTTGAAACAGGGGGAAGGGTACAGTTTTATTCCAATCCTTCCTATGAGCTTCCGGATATAAATTCTTATTTTGAGAAAAACTGGAGCGTAAAAATAAATAACGACTGCGTATCAGATAAAAATGCCGGATATATAGCGCAGACCCCTTCGGGAAATTATCTTATGCCTAATCTTGAGGAACATGCCATGACAAGTTTCCTCAGAGCTGAAGGAACAAAACTGCGCGTAATGGAAGGTGATACAAATTCCATTAAGGTTACTGAAGAGGACGGTATAGAAGCAAATGTTCTGGTAGCTACGGGAGAATCCGGAGTTTCTATGACAAGAGAAGCATGGGCGGCAAAAAACAAACGTGAAAATTATACTGTCAGTGAAGAAGGAAAACAGAAAATCGTTGTATATTTAAGAAAAAATCCCCTCTATAATACCGAAACAAGCGCAAGACTTATGGTGTCAGGCTCGTATTATATGCTGTTTGACCGTTATTATGATGCAAGCGGCGGTTATGGAGACAAGGATTTTGTTGTAAAAAGCATAAACTATATGTCGGGTATTGAGGATGCCCCGGTTTCTATCGCCTCTAAAAATGTGGTGAAAGAAAAGATGGAAATTCTTGATCAGAACACACTTGTGTTATGCATAGTTCTCTTAGCAGGAGTAATTCCGGCTATAATGTTTGCATACGGTATATATGTTTATGTAAGGAGGCACCGTCTGTGAAAAAAACAGGGCTTATAGCTTTATTTATAGCTGTGGTGGTACTTGCATCGAGTCTTTATCTTTTAACCAGGAACGGGGAAAAGGAAAAGGTGCAGGAAGAATCAGAGAGAACATATCTTACCGTTAAAACTATTGATGAAGATATCAGTGAAATATCACTTGTGAACACATCCGGGTTTTTTGGCTTTGAAAAGAAAAATGGTGAATGGATGAATGTGTTCACCGAATATGTAAAGACAAGCGGAAATACCATATATGCAATTGAGAGCATATTAAAGGAAACCTTGGCCGTTGATGAAATTGAAAAAGATGTGTTGTCTTTGGGAAAATACGGGCTGGATAAGCCATCAGCAACCGTAAAATATGTAACTGCAAGCGGAAATACGGGATTTTTGAAAATCGGAAATTCCATTGTCGGCGAAAAGTACTATTTTACAGTTGATGATAAAAATGTTTACACTATGGATGTGTCCGAAGCAGGGTTGTTCTTTGTAGGAATGAGAGCGTTTGCGGATATGACGCTGATAAATGTGGAGATTGCTGAGTTTTTGAACGTTACAATTTCAAAAGCAGGCGAGGATATTGTGATATCCAAAAAGAATGAGGCTGAACTTATGGAAGAAAATGCTGATGCACTTTTTACCTATGAACTTACAAGCCCCGTTAAAGAAAATGCTTCGCCCAACGATGTGCAGTATTTGTTCGAAGCAATAGCTAATACCGCAGCTGCAGAGTATGATCCCTATGCGGATGATGAAGCGTGCGGATTTACGGAAAGTGATGCCTATTTTGCTTATGAAACGAAGAATGGTTCCGCTAAATTTATCTTGGGTAATAAGGCGGAAGAGGGATATACCTATATCAAGGTTGACGGAGTGAAAGGCGCATACAAGATATCGGACGAAGAAATTTCATTTATGGATTATACAGCATTCGATGTGGTCGACAAGCACATAGCCCTCTATTATTATGACGAAATATCAAAAATTACCATAGAGACAGCAAATGAGAAATATGAACTTATTGCAGGTGAAAGTCCATCGTGCAACGGAAATAGTATAGAACTTGATGCTTTTCAGGAATTTTACAGAAGCCTCATTTCTTTAAGCTATGAAGGTAATGTGGAAACTGAAACCGAAGCGGTTAAAGGAGCTGTTACAATCACTTTTGAAACCGCAGGAGGAAAAGATGTGACAGAGTATGTAAATTACGATGCCATGAATTACGCAGTATCAAGAAACGGAGCAATGGAATTTACTATTCAAAAGAAGTTTGTGGAGAAAATACTTACCTTAGTTAAGGAGTTATGAGAATGAATTATCCGGTAGTTACGGAGGTTTCGGAAGAAAGCCTTGCAGATAGGGCCGGCATAAAATGCGGAGACCTTATAAAAAGTATAAATAATGAAAAAATCCGTGACATACTGGATTTTCGATTTTTCGGGGCTGATCCTTATCTTCTTATTGAAGCTGAAAGAGACGGAGAAGGCAGAAACTTTGAAATTGAAAATGAAACAGGGGAAGACATTGGGCTTACCCTTTGTTTCGGCGATGCGGATAAAACCAGAAGGTGTAAGAATAAATGCATCTTCTGCTTCATCGACCAGATGCCTAAAGGAATGCGCGAAAGTCTTTATGTCAAGGACGACGATGTGAGGCTTTCGTTCCTTACGGGAAGCTATATAACCCTTACAAACCTTTCCGATGAGGATATAGAAAGAATCATTCGTCAGCATATAAGCCCGGTGAATGTATCCGTTCATACGGTAAATCCTTCGCTTCGGGTGGAGATGCTTAAAAACAAGGATGCCGGCAAGGTTTACAAACTCAGGAAAAAGCTGGCAAAACATAAAATAGTTATGAACTGCCAGGTGGTTTTGGTTAAGGGCGTGAACGACGGTAAAGAGCTTTCAAAAACAATAGGAAAGCTTCTTAAACTTTATCCTTATGCAGCAAGTTTAAGTGTTGTTCCTGTAGGACTTACCAAATACCGTGATAAGTTACCTCGTCTTTTACCTTTTGGTAAAGAAGATTCACTTGAAGTTATAAAACAGATTGAAGACTTTCAGAAAAGGGCCAATAAGAAATACGGCGTAAACTTTGTTTATGCATCAGATGAGTTTTATCAGAAAGCAGAGCTTCCTATGCCACCTGAAGACAGTTATGACGGATATCCCCAGATTGAAAACGGCGTTGGAATGATAACTTCATTCAGAGAGGAAGCAAAGCTTGCTATGGAAGATTTAACCGATAATCTTCCTCCGCGTAAAGTGGGTATTATCACAGGAGTTGCAGCATATGACTTAATGAGGGAAACGGGAAAGCTGATAGGCGAAAAATGTCCTCAGGTTGAAACTGAAGTTTTTGCAATACGAAACGAATTTTTCGGCGAAAGTGTAACGGTTTCGGGACTGGTTACTGGAAGAGATGTCATAAATCAGCTTAAAGGCAAGTGCCTTCCTTCGGAAATTCTTA
>JAUNRD010000122.1 GCA_030535815.1 Clostridia bacterium | reverse complement strand
GGAATAATTTTTGCCAGAACCGTTGCTATACCCGTTACTCCTCCGGTTGCAAATCCGTTTGGGATTTTGAAAAAGAAAACCCCCAATGCAAGCAATATACATCCCGCTGTCATAATCAAAAAGTTTTTGATTTTTTTCACCTTTACGCCTCCGAAAAATTATAATTATAAATTATAATATTTACTGAATTCTGCAGGGTGCGGAATTGCAGCTATCTGTCTTATTTCCTCACGTTTCCTTGCAATGTAATTATCAAGCATATGCTTCGGGAATACATCTCCAACCGTAAGGTACTCATAATCCTTCTCAAGAGCATCCAGCGCTTCGTCAAGTGATACCGGAAGATGCTTTAATTTAGCCTTTTCTTCATCGCTCAACTTGTAAAGATTCATATCGTAAGGGCCCCAACCGTTTTCATGCGGATCAATTTTATTTCTGATACCGTCAAGTCCTGCCATAAGGATTGCCGCATAGCAGAAATAGGGATTGGCAGTAGCATCGGGATTACGAAGTTCAAAGCGGCGCAGCTCCGGAGTTTTTGCATACGCCGGAATTCTTATTACAGCGCTTCTGTTGGACGTTGCATACCCAACAGTTACAGGAGCTTCAAAGCCCGGAACAAGCCTCTTGAAAGAGTTTGTAGAGGGATTTGTAATTGCACAAAGCGATGCAATATGCTTAAGAAGACCGCCAATGAAATAGTGGGCTTCGCGACTTAAATGAGAATAGCCGTTATCGTCGGAAAATACCGGTTTACCATCTTTCATAAGAAGCATATGCACATGCATTCCGCTTCCGGCTTCGCCCATCACGGGCTTAGGCATAAACGTTGCCGTGAACCCGTATTCCCTTGCCGTATTGTGAATGATATATTTTATCATCATTGCGGCATCTGCCATTTTTGACATTTCGCCCAGATGCGGCTCAATCTCAAACTGGCCTGCTGCACCAACCTCAGGATGATGATAGTTCAGGGGTATTCCGGCTTCTTCCATACGCATACACATTTTACTTCTTGCTTCGTATGCAACATCAAAAGGCTTTGCAACATGATAATTCTTCTGTTTTTCAACCACAAGACCGCTACCCTCTGTTGCGCTGTTCCAGTGTGCCTGCGCTGCATCAAGTGTGACTCCGATAGAATCGGGATTAACACTCCAAGCAACATTATCGAAAAGATAAAATTCAAATTCGGGAAGAATAAACATTTTATCCGCAATACCTAAATCACGCATATACTTTTCAGCCGCAAGAACTATGTTTCTGGGATACACGGAAAGCGGCCTGTTTTCCGGGCTGTCAATTATCATTGCATTACCGGTCATAGAAAGAGTCGGAATCTCGCAGAATGGATCAATAAGAGCCGTATCCGGATCAGGAATGAATACCATATCGCTCTTTTCCACAACTGCATAACCGTAATTTGATGCATCAAAGCCGATTCCGTTTTTTATGGTTTCTTCCGAAAAATTGCCTGCAGGGATTGTAACATGCCTGAACTTTCCGTCAATATCCACCATCTTAAAGTCTACCATTTTAATGTCATTCGCTTTAATTATATCAATTATATCTTTTACTGTTTTTGCCATAGGTCTCTCCTTAGTCTAAATAATTTATAAATATACTTTTCATTATATATTTTGTGTTAAATACTGTCAAGACTCCATTCGGATTTTGCTCGTATAAGATCCGGCATAATCACTCTAAATAAGCTTTCCAAGGGTCTCTCCGTCTTTTATATAAACATCTGCTATTTTTTCTATTTCTTTCTGCCCATAGTTATACTTATCGTAAATCCCCACCGTCTTAAATCCCGCCTTATGTGCTGTATCTATGGCAACAAGCGAATCTTCAAATACGCAGGATTCTTCAAGGGTTGTTCCCAGATATTCCATTGCTTTTAAGAAAATATCAGGCTTATCCTTTCCTTTTCCGATATCGGCACATGAAAAAACTTTATCAAAATACTTTAATATGCCGCAATGCTCCGCCGCCACTTTAACCAGCCTTTTATCTGTAGCCGATGCAATGCACATCTTTATACCGCTTTTTTTGCAATGTTCAAGAAACTCAATGACTCCATCTTTGACTTCTACAGTCTCCGTATAAAACTTTTCTATCATTTCAAAAGTAATATCCAAAAGCTCCTCTCCGCCGCTTCCGAAGCCATATATAGAATAAATATAGTCCATTGCTTCTTTAAGAGTCATTGTTCTTACGTTTTTGTCTTCTTCCTTTGTGGGCCTGAATCCCTTGAGATTTAAAAACCGTTCTCCGAAATGTTCCCATAAAATGTCCCAGAATATAAGAGAATTCACAAGTGTTCCGTCAAGATCAAAAATAGCCCCTTTAATATTTTTAAGCATAAAATCACCTCAGAATTCATTATAACACAAAATAAAAAAAATGACAATCCTCTTTTTTCGAAAATTGTCATTTATTTTTTTACGGACGAAGTCCCATTCCGCCCTCCAAAGTTAATGTTTCGCCGTTCATATACTTAAAATCGGGGGAAGCAAGATGTACACATACCCTGCCTATTTCAAGTTCGGAATCACCGAAATGTCCTGCAGGAGGCATTTTTACATTTGCTTTGAATGCTTCCGGGTAAGCCTTTTCAAAATTTTCAAGCTGGCTTGTCCACGCAAGAGGACAGATTACATTTGTATTTATTCCGTCCTTTGCCCATTCTGTCGCCGCAACTCTGGAAAGTCCTCTTATAGCCTCCTTTGCCGCCGCATAAGAGCACTGACCGTAGTTTCCGAACAAGCCTGCACCTGATGCAAAGTTTATTATCGCCCCCTTTGTTTCCTTAAGGTAAGGGTAACACGCCTTCATATAATAAAATGTCGCATAAAAACCTGAATACATAGCAAGGTTTAACTGCTGTGTTGTATGATCCTGAATTGTAACTCCCGATGCCGACGCCTGTGCATTATTTATAAGCACGTCAATTCTTCCGAAAGTCTCAATTGCAGCATCTGCCACTCCCTTTGCAATAGCTTCGTTGTCGCTTCCTTCAGCAATATCAGCCTGAAGTGCAAGAACTTTTATTCCGTAAAGCTTTTCAAGCTCCTCTTTAGCCTTTTCAAGCTTTTCTCTGTTCCTTCCGGTGATTACCAGATTAGCCCCTTCCTTTGCGTATGCAGTTGCAATTCCGTAACCGATTGAGCCGCATCCGCCATCAGCTAATGCCGCAAATCCACCGCCTGTTATTATAGCGGTTTTTCCTTTTAAGAAACCCATTGTCATTCTCCTTTTTTAACGCATTTTCATTTAGTCCTCAGTTATTATATCACGGCGAAATAAAATTATCAAGAGTTTTTCTGAAAATCAGCAAAACGCATAAAAAAATAAGCTCACTCCATTCAGAATGAGCTTATTTTACATATTATTCGCCTTTCTGCATTTCTGAAACTGATGCCAGAACTGCATCCGCCATATACTTAAGCTGTTCTTCCGAAAGTCCGTATAACGGAAGATGTGTAAATCTTTTATAGAAAACCTCTTCGCAAACGGGGCAGGTTTTTGCGATTCCGTCAGAATCATATCCCATGTCCTGAACGATTTTAAATCTGTACAAGGGGCCGAAATGTGCAATCTGTGTTACGCCCTTTTCCTCCAGCTTTTTCTTAAGTATCTGAATGTCTCCTCCCGCCTTCTCGGGATCAATCTGCAAAAGATACAAATGGAAAGTGGGCTTTATTTCATCATTCCCCAAATTCTGAGGTATAATCGCACTGTTTTCCGAAAAGCGCTTATTTAAATACTCTGCCGCCGCTCTTCTTTCAGCTATTATAGCTTCATTTCGCTCCACCTGCAGACTTAAGCCAAGGCCCTGGATTTCCGTAGTTGAGGCGTTACCGGGGACAAAGGGATGCTCCTTTCCCTTAATGGGGGTTATATTATAAAGCCAGTCCTTTATAGGACATGTAAAATCAAGTCCCAAAAATCTTGCGCGCTTCATTTCGTTTTCAAAGCCGGGAACAGTCGTTGTAAGAATACCGCCTTCGCCAAAGGATGTGATATTTTTTACCTCGTGCATTGAAAATGCCGCAAAGTCGCCTATTGTACCAACCTTTTTGCCCTTATACATTGCACCGAAAGCGTGTGCCGCATCTTCAAGCACCAAAATATCGCGCTCTTTTGCCAGCTTCATTATAGGATCCATATCAACGGGATAGCCGCCGATATGAACAGGAACTATCATTTTCGTTTTGTCCGTAATCTTTTTTGCTACGTCGGAAGGATCCATATTTATTGTAACAGGATCAACATCGGCAAACACAAGCTTTGCACCAACAGCAAGAGGATATGCCATTGTGGCAACAAAAGTAATTGCAGGAACAATAACCTCGTCCCCCGCCTTAAGGTTTGCATATTTATATGCAATTTCAAAGCCTGCCGTCGCATTGGTTACGAAGGTTGAAGAATTTGTTCCGAGGTACTTATTACATTTCGCTTCAGCCTCTTCAACCTTGCTTCCGAGGGATAACTTTCCCGGGGGCGAGGAAACTTTGTCAAGCTTTTCAATCTGCGCTCTTACAGCCTCGATTGCCTCGTCGTATTCCTTTCCTTCGCCCTGCATAAGGAATTTTATTATTTCCATTAAGTCCTTTGCGTTATAGTTTTCGCCAACCGCTGCCCAGGGCACATTTGTATCCCCTGTATTATAGCGGAAATCTGTTGCTTTACCCATATTTATTCCTCCTTTTTATAAGTATCTTATCATACAGACAATTTAGATAAAAGACGGATATTTCCTTAAATTTATAACTATTTTCCAAAATTAAATAATTTATTGACAAAAATTACTCATTATGTTATAAATAAGGCGGTGATAAATATGATAATTAACTACGATTACGAAAAGGCAAATAAAATATTAAACGATTTCTACAACGCCACCGGCATAAATATGGTACTGTTAAAATCCGACTTTACACCTCTTACCGACCATTTCCACTGGGATAAAAACGCCTATTGCAAGGCCATTCAGGCAACCTGCGACGGCAAAAAGATGTGTCTTATGTCGGATAGCTACATCCTTAAGGAGTGCCTCGAAAAAAAGACCTCAGTTCCACATATGTGCCACGCAGGGCTTATTGACGTTGCCGTACCCATTATTTTTGAAGATACAGTCATAGGCTACATAATGTTCGGACAAATCCGTTCTGATGTTTCTTTTAACAGTGTAAGAAATCATATCATTAAGCTTGGCGTAAACCCGGATATTGCCGAAAAGCTTTATTCCGAAATTCCGCCCTCGGATACAGAAAAAATAGAAAGCATATCCCATATTGCTGAGATTATCGCAAAGCATATTCTGCTTGAAAAAACGCTTACATTAAAGCAAGACCAAAGACTTATGGAAATAAACTCTTACATAGAAGAAAATCTCGGTACGAACATAACCGTACAGTCAATATCCGCTTATACCAACATTTCAAAAAGTGCGCTTTATAACCTTTTTCACGAAAACTATAAAACCACGCTAAAGGACTATATAAATGACAAACGGGTTAAAAAGGCTGAGCAGCTGCTTCTTTCTACCGACCTTTCCGTTGAAAACATTTCGCAGATTACAGGTTTTTCAGGCATTTCATATTTCGGGAAAATCTTCAGGGAAAAAACAGGAAAATCTCCCCTTAAATACAGAAAAGAAACAAAAAAATAAGCATCCGTCGGATGCTTATTTTTTTGTTATATTTCGGGTGTGGTAATTGTTACCGTTCTTGTTTCGCCGTCCCAGGATACGTTATAGCCAAGCTGTTCCGATATGAAACGGATGGGTATAAAGGTTCTCGAATCCTTTATTACGGGGAAATTAAGCATTGTGTGGCGCACTCTTCCGTATGCGGCAGTTTCGGCATAAACCATCTTGCTCCATATCTGAAGCTCCAGCTTCAGCAGCCCTTTTTCAACGGTTACCGTCTGGGTTTCACCGTCCCAGGAAACGGTTGCTCCCATTTCCTCAAGTAATCCTCTTAAAGGAATCAATGGGGAGCCGTTTACAATATATGGCGCACCATCCATCTGCTT
>JAUNRD010000121.1:4270-6076 GCA_030535815.1 Clostridia bacterium | reverse complement strand
TCCTTCTGGAAAGCCTTTATATGTATCGTATTTATCGCCGCTCTCGGTAATTCCGTAATAAGCTTCGCAAAGGATTTCGCACTTTCCGTAAATGCAACAGCATCTCTTGCCACAACTCTTGTGGGCGTGCTTTCCGTATTTAACGGAATAGGAAGAATTGTAACAGGCGCACTTTATGACGCCCTCGGACGAAAGATAACAATGGTTGCGGCAAATTGTTTAACGGTTGTTGCCGCAATTATGTGCCTTGCTTCGGTATATACTTCGTCACTTCCGCTATGCATAATCGCCCTTTGCCTTACCGGGCTTTCCTATGGTTCATGCCCAACGGTAACATCAGCTTTTACCGCATCTTTTTACGGAAGAAAGAATTTTGCCACCTATTACAGTATTAATAATTTTAATCTGATTTTTGCTTCTTTCATAGCAAATGCAAGTAACAGCCTCCTTGCCGGAACAAATTCTTTTTTTGCTCCGTTTCTGATGCTTTTAGTATTATCTGTCCTCGCACTCATAATTAATTTAACCATTATAAAACCATAACAGCAAAAGCAAAAAAATCAAGAGATAATCTCTTGATTATTTTTGCTCCACTCACTTACTTAAAGCTTTAACTTCAATTCCTGACAATACCGATAATTCCGTATTTATTTTTTCCATATTTTAGCACGAAATGTCAAAAAGCTCAACTTCTAGTATAAATCACCTGAAAAACAGGCATAAATCACCAAATATACATTGACAAAATCATATAATTATGCTATACTCTTAACTGGTTTAAGGATTGCATCTTAGGCTACATTTTATTTTACATCAGGAGGATGTTAAAATGAAAAAATCCATCACTCGTCTCTTTGCATTGGTTTTAGTTATGCTTATGACAATCTCGTTATTTGCAATAACAGTAAATGCGGAAACAATGTATGTTTCCGGAGCAGAAACCGGAAGAGTTTATCTCAGAGTCGCTCCCGCTTCCTCAAGTTACATTGCTTTACTCAATAACGGCACAGCTGTAAATACCCTCGGAAGAGTTATCGGAGCCGACGGTATATCTTATCATCAGGTTTCCGTAAACGGATATGTTGGCTGGATTACCTCCAGATATCTTTCATATTACAGCCCCTATGCAACCTATTCACGCTATACTCCCGCACGTATAAGCGGAGTTAACTGGGGGGTATATGTATGGAGCAGCGCATGGGGAAGCGCATACCGTGATCAGGCTTTGCTCGGTGAAACAGTATATGTTGACTGGAGCACCGTTACAAACGGCAGAGTTTACGGCTATCGTTATAACGGAGTTTACGGTTGGTTCACAACCTCATATGTTCGCTAAATAATGTTATATTAAAATGCGACAGCATAAGAACTGTCGCATTTTATTTTCAAGGAGAAATTTCATGAAACGTTTACTTATTTTAATTGCTGTTTTTCTTCTCTCGGTTGTTGCAATTTTTTCATTTGCAGATCCCTTTAACATATTTTCCACTAAAGTCGGTGATATTATCGGCAAAGCCGACTACTCTGACATTGATGCTTACATCAATGACTTCCCCATAAATTCTTATAAGTATGAAGATTATCAGCTGATAAGCACGGATGATCTTAAAAATTACGGCTTTGAAGTTAATTATGATGATTCGGAAAACGTCCTCAATATAGATCCGGACTACGCTGTTAAAGCTTCCGATATAACACCTGATATCAAAAGCACAATCTACAAAAAGAATTCCAAAGCCTACGACATTTTATATTCCGATACCAAGGTCTTTCTCAATGGTAATGAAATCCCCGGCTTCTCTGCCG
>JAUNRD010000121.1:0-4260 GCA_030535815.1 Clostridia bacterium | reverse complement strand
TGATAGATATAAGTAATCTGACTCTTCTCGGAAGCGTCGAATATCTTGAATACGCCAAATGTATTAAAGCCTGGATTGACGGATTCCCCAAAAAAGAAGATCTTAAAAATGAAAATATAGCTAAAGAATCTGAACCTGCTCCCCAAAAAGAAGATGTACCTGCTGAAGAAGCTAAAGAATCTGAAGTTCCTGAAAAAGATGACGAAAATACCACCGATGAAACATCTTCTTCAGAAGAAGATGCGCAATCTTCGGAAAAAAACGCAAAGCCCGAAGACGCTGAATCAGATAAAACAAAAAACGAGGAATCCAAACCTGAAGAACCAAAAGCAGAGGAACCCAAAGCAGAAGCTCCCAAGGCAGAACCCTCAAAAACGGATGTTCAGACAATTGAACCTCCTGCACCCTCTTCTTCCGGCGGAGCAAAGCGCATTATAGTTCTTGATCCCGGTCACGGCAAATCCTCAAGACTTATGTCCACAGATGAAAAAATTGCCGCAGGCTATTGTCAGCATAACGGACAGTGGGGCGAATGGCGTCACTGGAAAAACGGAACTTCCGGAACAGATTGTCAGGGTAGCGGCTGTAATTCTTACGGTTCTTGTTGGTATCCGATGGTCAATGGCGACAGAGATACCGAACCCGCCCTTAATTTAAGAGTTGCTCTCAGTGCCAAGTATTATCTTGAAAATGAGCTGGGCTATATTGTGCGTATGACAAGAACATCTGCAAACGAAAACCCCTCTTTTTCCAAGCGCGTATCCTATTGCTTCCCGGGAGGAGATTTCTCCTCTGCCCCCGATGCTGCATGCTATGTCTGCATCCATTCAAATGCCGGCGGCGGAAGAGGAAGTGCATATATCGAGGCGAAAGGAAATTATACCCAGAAATGGATATCCCCTCAGTTTGCTACACAGTCCAACAGCCTTGGAAAATATATCAACACAAGAATTGTCAACGGAACTTCCCTTAATACCTACAGTTCCGGTCGTATAGGCAATCAGGGGCATATGATACTCTTTAACAAATGCCCGGTTCCCGCAGGATATATGGAAATAGGCTTCTTTGACTCTGCTTCTGATCTTGCAATTCTGAATTCAGAATACGACAACATCGGAAAATCCATAGCCTACGGTATCCACGATTACCTTAACAGCTGAAATTCCATTTAAATTATCAAACATATACATAACTTATACAATATTTCAGGGCTTCATTCTCGCCATTATAATTGCGGTAGCACAAAACACTGAATTACAGTGCACCATTCATTATGCCACGCCATAGCGAGAGAAGCCCTTTTAACTACCTGTCTTTCATATAAAAAAACAAAAGGAGCTTATGTATGACCGATATTCTTTGCAGAACCAAATGGAAATCCAAGCCCAAGGGAAAACCCAGGGTTTATTTCACATGTCATCCTGATGATTTTGACAAATATTTTGATAAGATAGCGGAAGATATACAAAAGACCCATGACTGTGCCATATACTACACCAAAGATATGTCTTCAGAAATCCCCGAAACCGATAAAGAAACCGTCCTCGGCAGTAACAACTTATTCGTTATGCCGATAACATTCAAGCTTCTCACTACCCCTAACCGGGCCATGGATTCGGATTTTCTCTATGCAATGCGGGAACATATCCCCGTTCTTCCCATAATGATGGAATCCGATCTTGATGAGATTTATTCGCTCCCGGAAAAGTTTGGCGAAATGCAATACCTCTCACCGTTCAGCTTCGATGCCACTGAAATTTCTTACGAAGAAAAATTGAAAAAATATCTGGAATCCGTTCTGGTAAGCGATGCATTGGCAGAAAGAGTGCGTTCCGCTTTCGATGCATATATCTTTTTAAGCTACCGAAAAAAAGACCGAAAATATGCAAACGAGCTTATGCGCATAATTCACAAAAATCCTGCCTGCCGCGACATCGCTATCTGGTTTGATGAGTTTCTTACTCCCGGGGAAAGCTTCAAGGAAAACATAAACAAAATTCTTCACGACAGCAAATTATTCACATTGCTGGTTACTCCGAATTTACTTGAAGAGCCGGACGGCAAGCCCAACTTCGTAATGGGAGAAGAATACCCTGCCGCAATAAACTCCGGAATAAATATACTTCCGGCAGAAATGGAAGCAACCGACAAAAAGGCGCTCAGTGAAAAATTCGCAGGAATACCAGAGTGCATTAACCCCATAACAGAAGGTGAAGCGTTCAAATCCCGATTGACTGAAACCTTATCAAAATTAGCTTTGACCGGCAACGACAATGATCCCGAGCACCTCTTTCTTATAGGCATTGCATATTTTGAAGGAATTGATGTCGAGACCGATCGTGTACGGGGACTCGAACTGATCCGCACAGCAGCAGAAGCCGATCTTCCAGAAGCCATCAAAAAGCTATACACCATGTATAACGAAGGAATAGGCGTTGCCTTAAATTATGAAGAGGCCACCAAGTGGGCTGAAAAACTATATTCTTATTATTTCAGAGTCTACGGTGAAAAAGATGAAAAAACGCTGTCAGCCCTTAGTTCTCTCGCCTCATGTTATAAAAATACCGGCAGTTATTCCAAAGCACTGGAATTCAGCAAAAAAAGCTATGAGCTGCACTGCAAAGTTCTGGGCGAAGAACATCGCTTAACCCTTACCGCCCTTAATAATCTGGCCTTGGCATACAGTAATTCCGGAAACTGGACAAAAGCACTTGAGCTAAGCGAAAAAGCTTATACTCTCCGTTGCAGAATCATCGGTGAAGAACGCCCTGCAACGCTTACTTCTCTAAGCAACCTTGCCTCTGCTTACAGCGATTCAGGAGACAGCAAAAAGGCTCTGGAACTGCACGAAAAAGCCTATGCCTTAAGGCGCAAAATCCTTGGTGAAGATCACCCCAAAACCATTGCTTCACTTAACAACATTGCCTCTACCTACAGTGAATTAGGCGATTATAAAAAAGCAATGGAATTAAAGGAAAAAGCTTATACTCTTCGTCTTAAAGTCCTTGGCGAAGATCACCTTGCAACAATTTCTTCACTCAGCGGTCTTTCTTCTGCTTACGGAGATCTCGGTGACCACAAAAAAGCGTTGGAATTAAGAAAAAAGGTTTATGACTCAAGATCACGGATACTTGGCAAGCATCACCCTATAACCCTTGATTCCTTAAACAATTTAGCCACCACCTATCTTGCACTGGGCGATGGAAAAAAGGCCTTGGATTTACATGAAATAATATATGCAGAAAATATTGCATCCCTTGGAGAAAAGCATCCCTCCACGCTTACTTCCCTTAATAATCTTGCTCTTACCTATGGCGAGACGGGAAATTTAGATAAAGCGCTGGAACTTAAAGAGAAAGTTTATCTTTTAAGGTGCAAGGTTCTTGGCGAAGAACACCCTCAGACCCTTACTTCTCTCAATAACCTTGCCTCCTCCTACGGAGACGTCGGGAATCAAAAAAAAGCCCTGGAATTAAAGGAAAAAGTATACCTGCTGCGCTGTAAGATTCTTGGCGAAGAGCATCCGAAATCCATACTCTCTCTCAATAACCTGGCTTTGTCATACAGCGACTCCGGTGATTATAAAAAATCTCTGGAGCTGAATGAAAAAGCATATGCTTTAAGATGCAAGGTTCTTGGCGAAGAGCATCCGAAATCCATCATATCTCTCAACAATCTGGCTCAGGCATATAATAATATGGGAAATCACTCCAAGGCATTGGATCTACACGAAAAAGCATACTCCATAAGATGTAAGATTCTTGGTGAAGAGCATCCCGATACCCTCACTTCTCTTAACAATATGGCTTTAGCCTGCAGCGATTTATGTGATTACACCAGAGCGCTTGAGCTAAATGAAAAAATCTATGCCTTAAGATGCAAAATACTTGGAGAAACTCATCCAAACACTCTTACTTCGCTCAATAATCTGGCAACAAATTACGGCAATCTGGGCGACCATAAAAAAGCACTTGAATTAAAAGAAAAAGTGTATCTTTTAAGATGTAAAGTTCTTGGAAAAAACCACCCTAAAACCCTTGTTTCTCTTAATAACCTGGCATCGACTTACTCAGGATTAGGCAATCATAAAAAAGCTGCCGCCCTGAACGAAAAAGTCTACACGCTGCGTTGTAAGGTTCTTGGCAAAGAACATCCCGATACCCTCACCTCTCTCAACAATCTGGCTTTCAATTTCGGTAAAGCGGGAAAATATAAAAAAGCTCTGGAGCTGGGCGAAAAAGCCTGGTTACTTCGCAGTAA
>JAUNRD010000120.1:5823-6085 GCA_030535815.1 Clostridia bacterium | reverse complement strand
GCCCTATGGTATAGGGTGATCTCTCTGTTACAATAAATATAGCTTTGTTATAAATACCGTCTTGTTCAATAGTATGAACAGGTTCTTTGATACTTATTGTCTCGGGATCTAAAGCCTCTTTCCATTGCCATTGACGAATATTTTGTAATCTTGCAACTAATTCATCTAAATCGACATCTGCATCTTTTGCAGTTAATCCCAATTCATTTTCAAGTTCAATAAAATCGTAAACCGAGCTGTTTATATCGTGCGAAGAATATTG
>JAUNRD010000120.1:0-5813 GCA_030535815.1 Clostridia bacterium | reverse complement strand
CCCGCCACATATCTCTACAGGAAATAAGAATACTGGAACTATTTTAAAATACTCCTGATTAGTTTTTGTTGAAAAAAACTTTTTAATAGAAACAGGATATCCGACATGAGCAGTCAAATTTCTTTCATTTGATACTTTACTAATGAGTTTTGCTACATCCATATCTGTACTATCAACATCTAAACTTGGCAATTCTGCATAATCAAGCGAAAAGTTAGATGTCAAAAAAGCTGATATTCCATTATTTTCTTCTAAACTCAAGCAGTTTAAGTAATATTTACATATGTCTGCCAGCTGTTTATCTGGTTCAACTACAGATTCTGTAGACTGTTGTTGATTTTCACTTCCATTAAGATACCATTTATAAGACGAGTCCTGATAACAGAGATTTTTAAGATTTCCATATAAGGCAGAATTTACATTTCTGCGCTCACAACCAATTAAATCAGCAATATCTTTTGCTTTAACACCATGATTTTCTCCAATTATCTTTAATACTTGTTTTTCAAAATCGTTCATCGCCTTATCTCCTCATTATATTTAAGCGAAACTTTTTTCTTCAAATTTCGATACAATTCGACTTTTGTCAAATCAGGATCGTAACATTCAACCAACAATCTTTTAGCGAAGTTTCAAGTTGCCGCTCAAAGTGAAGTTGCTAAAAGCAGTGAAGTTTTTGCTTTTGCAAAAGTGAAGTTAAGTTTGCCACTTCACCATCAGGTGAAACTTCACTTACTTTAGTAAACTTCATTATCAAATATAACTTCACTTGCCATTAATGCAAACTTAGCTGCGGTCAGATACCGCAAGATACTTTTTAAGATATTCTCCTGTTACGGAATCCTTGTTTTCCGCCACCTGCTCGGGAGTTCCTTCGGCAACAATTCTGCCGCCGTTGTTTCCGCCCTCGGGGCCCAAGTCAATTATGTGGTCGGAAACCTTTATTACATCAAGATTATGCTCGATTACGATAACCGTATTTCCCGCATCGGTAAGACGCTGCAATACCTCAATAAGCCTGTGAACATCCGCCGTGTGAAGTCCCGTTGTTGGCTCGTCAAGAATATAGACTGTTTTACCCGTGGGGCGCTTTGAAAGCTCCGTTGAAAGCTTTACACGCTGTGCCTCACCGCCCGAAAGAGTGGTTGAGGACTGACCGATTTTGATATAACCAAGTCCCACATCGTAAAGAGTCTGAAGTTTTCTCTTTATCTTCGGAATATTTTCAAAGAAGGAAAGCCCTTCTTCAACGCTCATTTCCAATACTTCGTATATGTTTTTGCCCTTATAGCGCACCTCTAATGTTTCCCTGCTGTATCTTTTTCCTCCGCATACCTCGCAGGGCACATAGATGTCGGACAAAAAGTGCATTTCAATTTTAAGTATTCCGTCACCTGAGCAGGCTTCGCATCTTCCGCCCTTTACGTTGAAGCTGAAACGCCCTGCACCGTAGCCCCTTGCCTTCGCCTCGTTGGTGGAGGCAAAAAGCTCTCTTATATCGCCGAACACGCCCGTGTATGTTGCAGGATTGGAGCGGGGTGTTCTTCCGATGGGCGACTGATCAATATTTATAACCTTGTCAAGGTATTCAATGCCCTTTATTTCCTTATGGCGACCGGGCATTTCCTTGGTTGCACCGTTAAGCGCACGGGCAAGGCTCTTTTGAAGAATTTCATTTACCAATGTGGATTTACCGCTGCCCGAAACCCCGGTTACCGAAGTAAGCTTGCCAAGGGGGAACTTTACATTTATGTTTTTAAGGTTGTTTTCCCTTGCGCCCAGTACCTCAAGATATTTTCCGTTGCCCTTTCTTCGCTCGGAAGGCACTTCGATTTTCTTTCGACCGGAAAGATAATCGCCGGTGATGGATTCCTTACATTTTTCAATGTCGGAAACACTTCCCTCGGCAACAACCAAACCGCCGTGAATACCTGCACCGGGGCCAATATCCACGATATGGTCAGCCTCACGCATGGTCTCCTCATCATGCTCAACCACAATTAATGTATTTCCCATATCACGAAGGTTTTTAAGTGCCGCAATAAGCCTTCCGTTATCGCGCTGATGAAGACCAATTGAAGGCTCGTCCAAAATATATAAAACTCCCGTAAGACCGGAGCCGATCTGTGTTGCAAGACGGATTCTCTGTGCCTCACCGCCGGAAAGAGTTGCAGAAGCACGGCTTAATGTAAGATAGTCAAGACCTACCTCAATCAGGAATCCAAGTCTTGCATCAATCTCTCTCAAGATGGGCGCAGAAATAGCCTTATCCTTTTCGCCAAAAGTTATTTCTTCAAGAAAATCCCTGGATTCGCCGATGGATTTATCCGTAAGCTCGTGGATATTTATGCCGCCGACGGTAACCGCAAGGGCTTCCTTTTTAAGACGCTTGCCTCTGCAACAGCTGCAGTCGCTCTGACTCATACGAAGCTCGTAATAGTATTTCATAAATTCAGAATTTGTCTCGGCGTAGCGACGCTCCATACAGGGGATAATTCCCTCATAGGGCTTGTCGTAAATCTGCTCTGTACGGCTGTCTCTTCCCTTGTAGCGGATTTCGATTTTCTCGTCTCCGCTTCCGTAAAAGAGGATTTCTCTTGCCTCGTCGGAAAGCTCCTTTATGGGAACGTGCAAATCAAAGCCGTACTTTCTTTCAAGTCCGTCATAAACACTTTCAATCATTCCGCCGGCAACACTTCCGTCCCATCCGAGAAGATCAATTCCGCCGTTATATATGGATAAATTCCAGTCGCTTATAACTCTGTCGGGGTCCATTTTCATAATAAAGCCAAGACCTGCACATTCGGGGCAGGCACCAAAGGGGCTGTTGAAGGAAAAGAGCCTTGGCTCAAGCTCCTCAAGACTTATTCCGCACTCGTGGCAGGCATAGTTTCTGCTGTAGGTATAGATTTCCCCGTCGGTCGTCAAAACATTTACAAGACCACCCGACATATTAAGTGCGGTCTCCAGTGACTCTGCAAGGCGGGCGTTCATATCGCTCTTAACGGAAAGACGGTCAACCACAATTTCGATATTGTGCTTTTTCTTTTTATCAAGCTTTATTTCCTCATCCAAAAGCCTTACTTCGCCGTCAACATAAACTCGTACATAGCCGTTTTTTCTGGCATCTTCAAAAAGCTTCTGATGCTCGCCCTTCTTGCCTCTTATAACAGGGCTTAAAATCATAAGCTTTGTGCCTTCGGGGAAAGCTTTTACGCTGTCGGTTATCTGATCCACCGTCTGCATTTTTATTTCCTTGCCGCATTCGGGACAGTGCGGAACGCCTACCCTCGCATACAGAAGACGAAGATAGTCGTAAATTTCCGTAACGGTACCTACGGTGGAGCGGGGGTTTTTGCTGGTGGTTTTCTGGTCAATTGATATGGCGGGAGAAAGACCGCCTATAAAGTCAACATCCGGCTTTTGCCTCTGCCCCAAAAACTGACGGGCATAGGAAGAAAGTGACTCAACATATCGCCTCTGTCCTTCTGCATATATGGTATCAAAGGCAAGGGAGCTTTTTCCCGAGCCTGAAAGCCCTGTAAAAACAATCAGCTTGTCTCTGGGTATGGTAATATCAATGCCCTTTAAGTTGTTCTCCCTTGCACCCTTTATAATTATTTCACTCTTCATCTTCGATTTCACTCCGTATTCTCATAAGCTTATCACGGATTTTAGCCGCATCTTCAAAGCGAAGCTGGCTTGCAGCCTCCTTCATTTCAGCCTCAAGCTGCTCTAAAATTTCCTTGCCCGACCTTGCTTTACCCTTTTTCTTTTCTTCCTTTTCCAGAACCTTTATAACCTCGCGTACCGATTTTGAAATGGTTTTCGGGGTTATGCCGTGTTCCTTATTAAAGTCAGACTGAATTTTTCTTCTTCGCTCCGTCTCGTCAATGGCATATTTCATAGCATCGGTTATTCTGTCGGCATACATTATCACCTTGCCTTCTGCATTTCTCGCCGCACGGCCGATTGTCTGAATAAGGGATGTTCCGCTTCTGAGGAAGCCCTCCTTATCGGCATCAAGTATGGCAATCAGCGATACCTCCGGAAGGTCAAGGCCTTCCCTGAGCAGGTTTATTCCCACAAGCACATCGAAAACTCCGAGACGCAAATCCCTTATTATTTCCATACGCTCTAACGTTTCAACCTCGCTGTGCATATAGCGGACGCGGATTCCAAGGCTTTGCATATGGTCGGTAAGCGCCTCCGCCATTTTCTTGGTAAGGGTTGTCACAAGCACCCTTTCCCCCTTTTCCGTACGGATATTAACCTCGCTCACAAGGTCGTCAATCTGCCCTTCTGTGGGACGGACGAAAATCTCAGGGTCAAGAAGCCCTGTCGGTCTTATAACCTGCTCGGCAACCTTTGTTGAATGCTGATATTCATATTCTGCAGGAGTTGCGGAAACAAACAATACCTGATTTAATCTGTCTTCAAATTCCTTGAAGGTAAGCGGACGGTTATCGTAAGCACTGGGAAGGCGGAAGCCGTATTCAACAAGGTTGTCCTTTCTTGAACGGTCGCCTGCATACATCGCCCTGACCTGTGGAATCGTAACGTGGGATTCGTCAATTACAAGCAAAAAGTCATCGGGGAAATAGTCAATCAGCGTGTAGGGCGCACTTCCCTCACTTCTTCCGCTGATGTGGCGGGAATAGTTTTCAATTCCCTGACAGAAGCCAACTTCCTTAAGCATTTCTATGTCATAATCCGTTCTCTGCTTAAGACGCTGTGCCTCTAAAAGCTTATTCTCCGATTCAAAATATTTAAGCCTGTCGGCTAGCTCCCTCTCAATTCCCGCTATGGCACGAAGGAGCTTGTCTTTGTTTGTTACATAGTGGGACGCGCGATAAATCGCCACGTGATTTCTTGTGCCTAAAACCTCTCCCGTGACAGTGTTTATCTCGCATATTCTGTCTATTTCATCGTCAAAAAATTCAATTCTTAAAGCCTTTTCGTTTTCGCTTGAAGGGAAAATCTCAAGCACGTCCCCGTGGGCACGGAACTTGTTTCTCGTAAAGTTTATGTCGTTTCTTTCGTACTGCATTTCAATAAGCTTTCTTATTACCTCATCGCGCTCAATTATCATACCCGGACGAAGTGATATAACCATACCCTGATAGTCCTCGGGATCACCCAGACCGTAAATACAGGAAACGCTGGCAACAACAATTACGTCCCGTCTTTCAAAAAGAGCCATTGTGGCACTGTGGCGGAGCTTGTCGATATCGTCGTTTATGGAAGCATCCTTTTCTATATAGGTATCGCTCTGAGGCACATAGGCTTCAGGCTGATAATAGTCGTAATAGGACACGAAAAACTCAACGGCATTATCGGGAAAAAACTCCTTGAATTCGGAGCAAAGCTGCGCCGCCAGGGTTTTATTGTGCGCCAGTACCAACGTGGGTTTATTCACTTTTTCAATTACCTTGGCAACGGTATAGGTTTTACCCGAGCCTGTTACGCCCAGCAAAATCTGACCTTTTTCGCCGTTTTCAATACCTTCGGCTAATTTTTCTATTGCCTGTCCCTGGTCTCCCGCAGGATTGAATTTTGAACGCAAAATAAACTTATCCGGCATATCCTCACTCCCTTGCACTTAAATATAACTATATTTATATATTATACCCCATTAAGAATAATAAGTAAATAGAACAATCGTTAGTTTTTCGGGTATTTTCTTAAACTCCGTAATGTTCTTTATTTTTCGCTTACAGTGCGTAAAAAATGCAGACATACGGCGGTATGTCTGCATTTTTTGTAACTTTTCTGAAATTTATTTCCCGGGAAATTCATAATTATCATTTACG
>JAUNRD010000119.1:3427-6149 GCA_030535815.1 Clostridia bacterium | reverse complement strand
AAGCAGTGCTTTGAAATTGCGGGAATGTTTGAACGAAGGGGAAGTATCTTTGCGCCTGCAGGCATAATGTGGTCGGTTGTGATGTTGTCCCCAACCTTGAGGGAGCAGCTGCAGTTTATTTCATCCTTCAAGGGGCTTGTCTTGGGGAAGGGCTTTATGTTGGGACCCCGGAGGATTTCGACAGAATCCATATCAGTAGCCGGCGCGGGAGGCTCAACCATATTGTCATTGATTAAAAACTCTTCTGGAAGATTAAACTCGGGCATATCGCCTAAGGTTCTTGGATCTTTAAGAACACCTGTGATTGCGGAAAGGGCCGCAACCTCGGGGGATACAAGATAAATCTGGCCGTCCTTTGTTCCGCTTCTTCCTTCAAAGTTACGGTTAAAGGTACGAAGGGAAATACCGCCGGAGTTGGGGGACTGGCCCATGCCGATGCAGGGACCGCAGGCACTTTCCAAGATTCTTGCACCTGCTGCAATCATATCTGAAAGAGCACCGTTTTCTGCAAGCATTGTTAAAACCTGCTTGGAACCGGGAGCGATGGAAAGGGAAACATCGGGATGAACGGTCTTTCCCTTTAAGATGTATGCAACCTTCATCATATCAAGAAGGGATGAGTTTGTGCAGGAGCCGATGCAAACCTGGTCAATTTTCATTTCGCCGATTTCGGAAAGCTTTTTTACGTTATCGGGAGAGTGGGGGCAGGCAGCCGCAGGCTCAATTTCGGAAAGGTTTATTTCAACCACTTCGTCATATACTGCATCCTCGTCAGCTGAAAGGGGAGTCCACACTTCCTCTCTCTTTTGTGCCCTTAAGAACTCCTTTGTAACCTCGTCGGAGGGGAAAATCGAAGTTGTAGCGCCAAGTTCCGCACCCATATTGGTGATGGTTGCGCGTTCGGGAACAGTGAGTGTTGCAACGCCGCATCCTGTGTATTCTATTACCTTTCCTACACCTCCCTTAACGGAGAGACGGCGAAGTACTTCTAAGATTACGTCCTTTGCCGCACACCAGGGAGAAAGCTTTCCTGTAAGCTTTACGTTTACAATTTTGGGATAGGTGATGTAATAGGCACCGCCACCCATGGCAACAGCAACGTCAAGTCCGCCTGCGCCGATGGCAATCATACCAAGTCCGCCGCCCGTGGGAGTGTGGGAATCAGAGCCGATTAAGGTTTTTCCGGGGATACCGAAACGCTCTAAATGTACCTGATGACAGATTCCGTTACCGGGGCGGGAGAAATATATGCCGTGCTTCTTTGCGATTGAGCCGATAAAGCGGTGGTCGTCCGCATTTTCAAAACCGCTCTGAAGGGTGTTGTGGTCAATATATGCAACGCTTTTTTCTGTCTTGACTCTGGGAACGCCGATGGCTTCAAATTCAAGATAAGCCATTGTGCCCGTAGCATCCTGAGTAAGAGTCTGGTCGATTCTTATGCCGATTTCCGTACCCTTTTCAGGCTTGCCTTCAACGATGTGGGCATTTAATATTTTTTCTGTTAATGTAAGTCCCAAAAAAATCAGTCCTTTCTATGTAAAAAACTTGATGAATATATAAATTTTATCATTTTATTTTATCATAAAAGTCGTTGTATGTCAATCTTTAAGGTTTTCTCCTAATATAAAAAAGGATTCTCCGATTGGGAGAATCCTTGGCAATTTTGCACTATATTTTGATAAGCATTTCTTTGTTGTCATTATGAATGAGTGAAGCACTTCCTCTTGAGTCATTCTGAGAGAGCGTAGCGAACGAAGAATCTCAAAATACAACGGGACATCTCCACAGATATTAAAAAATGTAGAGGTCGATGCCTGCATCGACCAGAAAAAACGGGCAGATGTGGTCATCTGCCCCTACAAAATTATTGGTTGTCAAAAATAATCTCTTTTTATAAGTTTTCGCTGTATCCTTCATCGTCAAAGGTGGGGTTTGCCGAGCCCTGACGCGCCAACTCGTCGCATCGTTCATTTTCGGCGTGACCGTCGTGTCCCTTAACCCAATGAAAGGTTACCTCATGTGTATCAAGTAAGGGAAGAAGCCTTTCCCAGAGGTCTATGTTTAATACCCTGGACTTATCCGCCTTTCGCCAGCCCTTAGCCTGCCAGCTTGTAAGCCAGCCTTTTAATATGGCGTCGGTTAAATATTTGGAATCGCTGTATAAATCCACCTTACAGGGCTCTTTCAATGCCTCCAGGCCCTTTATTGCCGCAAGTAATTCCATACGGTTGTTGGTGGTAAGGCGGTAGCCTTCATAAAGCTCCTTTACGTGCCCGCCATATTTAAGAATAACGCCGAAGCCTCCGCTTCCGGGGTTGCCGGAGCAGGCACCGTCTGTATAAAGCTCGATTAATTTCATAAAATCTTCCTTATCTGAAAATAATTTCACCGTCTTTGATTTCTTCTATTATGGCGAGGGATTCTAAGCGTATTCCCATATCGCGGATTAATTTTCCGCCCTCCTGGAAGCCCTTTTCAATGGCAATTCCGATGCCCTCCAAGCTTGCACCGCTCTGCTTTACGATTTCAAGAAGCCCCTTTACAGCCTGTCCGTTTGCAAGGAAGTCATCTAAGATTAAAACGTGGTCGGATGCGGATAAATATTCCTTTGAAACTCTTATCTGCTTTGATTCCTGCTTTGTATAGGAATAAACGTCGGCAGTATAAGCATCCTTGCATATATTTTTCGGGTTGCCCTTTTTTGCAAAAACCACAGGCACAT
>JAUNRD010000119.1:0-3417 GCA_030535815.1 Clostridia bacterium | reverse complement strand
TTTTACGCATAATGATGCCTCCTGTGTATAAGTCAATATTTTTGTTATTTTATCTGAGGGAAATAATTTCCTGAATTCCTTTCCCATTTCATATAAAAGTGCGGTGTCAAGCTGATGGTTTAAAAACATATCAACCTTGACAATTCCTCCGTCAAGAAGTAATGCGGTATCTCTGATTTTTTCCTTTAAAAGCTCCATATAACCCCATCCTTTTATGTAATTTAATTAATTATAGCAAAAAATGTATAAAAATACAAGAGAAATTTAAATATAATCCTTCGGTTTTTTGCCTGTTACTTTGAAAAATGCTTTGTAGAAGTTTGATGAGCTCTGAAAACCTGCTTCCTCTGCGGCAGATATAACCGAGGGGGAGCCGCTTTTAATTAAAGAAATTGCCTTTTCCACACGCTTTATGGTGATATATTCAAAAGGTGTTACACCATTGAATTTTTTGAAAACCGTGGAAAAATAGGAGGGGGCAAGGTTCGATATTTTTGCAATGTCAGAGAGGGTAAGAGTTGTTGACAGATTTTTATTAATGTAGTCCGTGGCGGCAGAAAGACTTTTTAATGTGTCGCGGCTGACATTATCACTGCTTTCCTTTACATAGCCAAAGTCACGGAGCAAGGTTAAAAGAACGGAAAATAAAAGCATTTTTATTTTAAGCTCAAAGCCTTCTCTTTTTTCTGAAAACTCCTTTTCAATTTCCAGAATCGAATGCCTTATTTCTTCGGTCTTTTCGTTATCACGGGAGATTCTGTTTTCAAAGCTCTCGCTTCTGTCGGTAAAAAGTTTAAGTAAGGGAAGATTTTCGTATCCGCTTTCCCATATGAGCTTTGGCTCAAACTGAATTCCTATTACATCAAGGGGAGCAGAGTCCGATATTTCGGTTATGTAGTGAACTTCGTTCCCTGCGAAAAGGAAAACATCCCCCACGGAAAAAGGATAGCTTTTTTCAAGGACGGAATAAATTCCTTCTCCCGATACAAAAAGAGCAATTTCGCATTCCGTGTGGGAATGCTCTCGGAATTCTCTTATGCCGGAGGGTGCCTTTGCGTGGTAAAAGGATAAGATGCTTCTGCCTTTAAGGTCAGTCAAGCTGTGCTCTGAAAATCTCATAACATACTCCAATCTTAAAATAGTGGATAAAATAAGTAATATAACGGTTGAATTTACCGCGTTTTTATTTTATAATAATAAAAAAATGATATATTGTCAAGGGGGCATAGAAGTGAATATAAGAGAAATGGTGGAAGAAAACGTAAATACTCATTCAAATCCTTCAGAGCTTAAAATAACGGACATCCGCGTTGCCAACATAACCGGTGCGCCGAAGCACTGTCCTTTAATAAAGATTTACACAAATCAGGGCATTACGGGCTATGGCGAAGTGAGAGATGCGTCAAGCGCAACCTATGCACTTATGCTTAAAAGCCGTCTTATCGGTGAAAATCCCTGCAATGTGGATAAGCTTTTCAGAAGAATAAAGCAGTTTGGCGGTCCCTCCCGTCAGGGCGGTGGTGTATCGGGAATTGAAATTGCACTCTGGGACTTAGCAGGCAAAGCCTGGGGGGTTCCGCTATGGCAGATGCTTGGCGGAAAGTTCCGCGACAAGGTAAGGGTTTACGGAGATACCGACGTTGACGGAAAGCACACCGGCCGCGATATGGGTATGGCAATCAAAAAGCGTATCGATATGGGTTTTTCCATTGTAAAGATGGATTTAGGCGTTGAGCTTTTGTATGATGAGCCCGGCTGCATAAACGCACCTCTCGGAATGATTGAGGACTTCAAGAAATATTCAATGAAGGCGATCCTTCATCAGAGTGGTTCCATTGATATGGATATGATGCTTGGCAAAAACTATGAGGTGTTCACAATTCCTCACTATGCAACGGGAATAAGAATCACCGAAAAGGGACTTGACTACCTTGAAAACTATGTTAAAGAGGTAAGAGAGGTTGCAGGCTACGAAGTGCCTCTTGCAATCGACCACTTCGGACACGTGGCTCTTGAGGACTGCATAAAGTTTGCAAAGCGCCTTGAAAAGTATAACATTGCCTGGCTTGAGGATATTCAGCCATGGCATCTTACAAATCACTATAAGAGAATAGCCGATGCCTGCAATGTGCCCCTTGCAACGGGTGAGGATATTTATCTTGCCGAAAACTTCCGTCCTTTGATGGAAGCGGGGGCAGTATCCTTGGTACATCCTGACCTTCTTTCAATCGGCGGAGCTTTAGAGACCAAAAAGCTTGGTGATATGTGCGAAAAATACGGCGTCGGTATGGCAATTCATATGGCTGAAAGCCCCATTGCAATGATGGCGGCAATCCACGTAGCGGCGGCAATTCAGAATGTATGGGCGGTTGAATTCCACTCCGTTGACATTCCCTGGTGGAACGACCTTGCAATCGGTATTGAAAATCCCTTGTTCCATAACGGCTTTGTAAATGTGCCGGATACTCCCGGTCTCGGAATAGAACGCTTAAATGAAGAGCTTATAAAAGAGCATATGCATCCTAAATACCCAAAAGCCTGGGAAAGCACGGAAGAGTGGGATAAAGAATGGGCAAACGACAGAGAATGGAGCTGATAGTATGAATTTTAACGACAGAGAAGAAATAATTGCTTTGACTCCTTTATGGAAGGGAGAGCGCCTTCCCGACGGAAGACCGAAGGTTGAAGAAAAATACCTTAAAGCACTTAAAAATCTCACCCTTGAGGAAGTGTGGAAGCCCATATTCGTAAAGGGCTATGAAAGCCAGTTTGAAGGAAGGCTTAAAACTCTCCACACCGACGGAAGAAAATTAATCGGCCGCGCGGTTACGGCAATTTACTGCCCCTACCGTCCCGACCTTGATGAGTACACCAAGGACATCGGAAGAAGAGAGGGAAGAATCGGTACATACAATCAGTGGGTGATCGATAACTTAATGGAGTACGATGTTCCGGTAATAGATATGTACGATAAAATCTATAAGGGCACTTTCCTTGGCGGAAATCTGACAACAGCCCTTAAGAATAAAACGAAAAACGAAAACGGCGGTGCCGTTATCTGGGGCGGAATCCGTGATACGGAGCAAATGGAAAAGGTGGAAAACACCCAGGTGTACTACAGGGGAATCGATCCCACGCCCATTCGTGACTTTATAATGACGGGCTATAACACTGTTACAAGAATCGGAAACGCGGTCTGCCTTCCCGGGGACGTGGTATTCGGTGCAGGTGGCGGTGTGCTCTTCATTCCGTCGCACTTAGTTGCCGAGGTTGTTGGCGGTGCGGCAAAAACGCAGGTTAAGGATATGTTCGGCTTTGAAATGATAAGTCAGAATAAATTCACCACCGCGCAGATTGACAAAAACACCTGGACAAAGGAAATGCTTGACCTTCTTATGGACTTTATTGAAAAAGATG
>JAUNRD010000118.1:1743-6184 GCA_030535815.1 Clostridia bacterium | reverse complement strand
ATTTTAACGAAGTAGGCTTTAACGGAACAGATATCCGGGGAGCCGGACTGTGAGGTAACTATGGAACAGAAATTTGATATTGCCATAATAGGCGGCGGCATCGGCGGCCTTATGGCGGCATATAAAATAAAAAAGGAAACCCCGGAAAAGTCGGTTATAATACTTGAGCGCGGCTTTGATCAGGAAAAGAGATTTTGCCCTGCAGGCAAAAACAAAAAGTGCGTTCACTGTAAGATTTGCAGTATTTCGGGGGGCTATGCGGGTGCCGGTGCTTTTTCCGACGGTAAGTTCAATATCGGTACGGCTTACGGCGGTTCTATGGGCGAGGAGCTCGGTGAAGATACCGCAATGAAATATATAAATATGGTGGACAAGGTTTTAGAAAGCTTTTCCGAGGACTATCCTCCTTTATATATGTCGAATGAGGAGCTTAAGTTAAAGTGCCTTCAGAACAATTTAAGGCTTCTTGATATGAATGTAAGACACTTAGGTACCGACAAAAACTATAACACCATGCTTAATCTTATAAAGCATCTTGCAGGGGCGGGCGTTGTTATGAAGTCCCGTGCGGAATGCCGTGATATTACAAAGCTGGGCGGCGAATTTTTCGTAGATTATGACCACAGCGGTGAAAATATAAGAATAAAGGCGGACAAGGTTATCATCGCAACGGGAAGAAGCGGTGCAGCTTTCGTTAAGGCTATCTGCAAGAAATTCGGCGTTAAAATTGAAGCAAATTCCGTTGATATCGGCGTAAGAGTTGAAATGAAGGACGTTATCTGGAAAGAGTTTTCATCCAAGATTTACGAGCCTAAGATTTTATACAGAACGGAAACCTTTGAGGACAGAACAAGAATGTTCTGCTTTAATCAGGGAGGTCTGGTTTCTGCGGAAAACAACAACGGCATAATAACTGCCAACGGTCACTCCTATGCGGAGCCTGAGAAAAAGACGGATAACTGTAACTTTGCTATTCTTTCGTCCATACATTTCAAGGGTGACTTTGACAAGCCCACAGAATATGCGGAAAACATTGCAAGAAATATGAACTTTGCAGGCGAAGGAAACATCATTGTTCAGCGCTTCGGTGATTTAAAGAGAGGCAGACGTACAAATGAACACAGGCTTTCAGCCAACAGTGTAATCCCCACTCTTGCGGCATTCCCCGGAGATTTGTCCATCGTGCTTCCTTACAGAGCACTTACAAATATCATAGAAACAATTTATGCTCTTGACAAGGTGGCGCCTGGCTGTGCGAATGACGATACTCTGTTATACGGATGCGAAAACAAGTATTATTCTATACGTCCGGTACACGACGGTAATTTCGCAATTGCCGACGGAATGTATTTAATCGGCGACGGAAGCGGTATCACAAGAGGTCTTTCCCAGAGTGGCGCAATGGGACTTTACGTTGCGGATGCAATTGCGGGGAATTTATAAGAATAAAAGGTGCTGCGGCGTAGCACCTTTTTCTATTGAAATTAAGGGAAGAGTATGGTAAAATAGAAAATGATATATAATGGTCTGATGATGCGATAAGCAATAGATATAAAGGAAGCGATTAAATGAAAATTGTACTTGAAAATCTGACAAAGCGTTTCCCGGGGAGAGGGAAAAAGGATAAGACCGTGACAGCCGTGGATAAGTTTAATTTTGAATTTAAAAGCGGCAAGCTGACAGGGCTTCTTGGCCCCTCCGGATGCGGAAAAAGCACGGTACTTAATATGATTTCCGGGCTTTTATCTCCCACGGAGGGAAAAATATATTTCGGGGATGAGGATGTTACCGACCTTTCGCCCGAGCTTCGCGGTGTGGGAATGGTGTTTCAGAGCTATGCGCTTTATCCCCATTTAACGGTGCTGGGCAATATTATTTTCCCTTTGCAGAACTTAAAGGGAAAGGATAAAATGTCAAAGGATGAAATGATTGCTGAGGCAGAAAAGGCGGCAAAGCTTGTGCAGATAGAAGGGCTTCTTTCAAGGAAGCCTTCGGAGCTTTCGGGCGGGCAGATGCAGCGTGTTGCAATCGCAAGGGCCCTGGTTAAAAAGCCTAAAGTATTGCTTCTTGATGAGCCTTTATCAAATTTAGACGCAAGGCTTCGCCTTCAGACCCGCGAGGAAATACGCCGTATTCAGAAGGAAACCGGCATAACCACCGTATTTGTAACCCACGACCAGGAAGAGGCAATGAGCATATGCGATGAAATTGTGGTTATGAAGGACGGTTTTATAAACCAGACGGGAATGCCTCAGGAGGTTTACGATAGCCCTGAAAATCTTTTTGTGGCAAAGTTTTTAGGCACTCCTCCCGTAAACGTATTTTCAGGCATGGTTAAGGCAGGTAAGCTTTACATAGGTGACGAGGCGGTTACGGATGTATACTTAAAGGACGGCGATGTATCTGTCGGAATCCGCCCCGAAGGCTTTGAGGCGGATATTAACGGCGCATTTTCCTTAAAACTGCATTCTGTCGAAGTAATGGGCAGGGACAAAAGCTTTGTTATGTCCCACGAAAAGGCGGAAAGCGAGGCTGTCCGTGCCATTGTGCCTTCGGAAAGCGTGCCAAGGACAGATGGAGATAAGGTAAGATTTTCCCTTAAAAAGGAAAAGGTTTTCGTTTTCTCAAAGGAAACGGGAGAAAGAATAAAGGTGAGTTATGAAGCTTAACAAGGCGTGGCTTTACCTTCTTCCGGCTATACTGTTTCTCGGTGTATTTATGGTCTATCCTTTAATCGACGTTTTTGTCTATTCCTTTGAGGAGGGATATAATTCCGCATCTGGAACATTTTTCGGAATCGGTGGCTATAACTATTCTTATGTCCTCCGCGATCCTTACTTTTTGCAGGCGCTTAAAAACACATTTTTGCTTGTTATAATAACGGTGCCCTTATCCACGGCAATTGCAATTTTAATTTCCGTGGGGCTTAATTCCATAAATGCTTTAAGAAACTTTTTAAGGTCACTTTATTTTCTTCCTTATGTGACAAACACCCTGGCGGTGGGACTTGTTTTTATGATACTTTTTAAGAAAACACCCTACTCCGACGGGCTTATAAACCTGCTTTTAGGCATATTTAATGCAGGACCCGTTGACTTTATTGAAGGACCTTACTGGGCGAAAATGATGGTACTTTGCATTTATACCATATGGGTTGTAATGCCCTTTAAGATTCTTATTTTAACAAGTGCCCTGGCATCTGTTCCCGAAAGCTGTTACAATGCGGCAAGGGTTGACGGGACGGGAAAGTGGAGGATTTTCACGAAAATCACCCTTCCCATGATTTCGCCCACGGTGTTTTATCTTGTGATAACCGGATTTATCGGGGCATTCAAGTGCTATTCCGATGCGGTGGCGCTTTTCGGCACCAATCTCAATGCGGCGGGAATGAACACAATCGTCGGCTATATCTACGATATGCTCTACAGCGACGGGGGAGGCTATCCTTCCTATGCATCGGCTGCGGCAATTATCCTTTTCGTAATTGTGCTTACGGTAACGGTTATAAATCTTCTGGTTTCAAAAAAACACGTTCATTATAATTGAGGCTTATTATGAAAGAATTGAATTTTGAAAAAAGAGAAAAAAGAGCGAGAATAAAAAACGGGATATCAAAAGGAATTATCTATGCCTTCCTTTCCTTCTGGGGCTTATTTGTGCTTTTTCCCTTTTACTGGATGGCACTTACATCCTTTAAAAGCTACGGCACATATAACTCGGAGTTTATCCCGAAGTTTTACTTAACGTCTCCCACAATTGAAAACTACATAGATGCGTTTACTGCTGTGCCGCTTTTTACCTATTTTATGAATACGGTGATTTTTACGGTTGTTACGGTGGCACTTATGCTTGTTGTAATCGTTCCCGCATCCTTTGCCTTTGCAAGGCTTGAATTCAAGGGAAAAAATCTTCTTTTTACCCTGTTTTTATCCCTTATGATGATACCAAATGAGCTTGTTATTATAACAAACTTTGTTACGGTTACAAATTTAGAACTCCGAAACACCTTTACGGGGCTCATTCTTCCCTCGGTTATGTCGGTTTTCTATGTGTATTTATTAAAGGAAAGCTTTTCCGGTGTGCCCGATGAGCTTTACCGTGCGGCAAAGGTGGACGGAACAAGCGACTTTAAGTTTATGATGAAGGTTATGGTTCCCATCTGCAAGCCCACGCTTATCACGGTTACCATACTTAAGGTTATTGAATGCTGGAACTCCTTTGTATGGCCCAGGCTTATCACGGACGAACGGGAATATTTCCTGGTTTCCAACGGAATTCAGGAAATAAGGGAGGCAGGCTTCGGCAGAGAAAACATCCCCGCCATGATGGCATCCGTGGTGGTTATATCCCTTCCGCTTATTCTGATTTTCCTGATTTTTAGAAAGAAAATTATGGAAGGCGTGGCAAGAGGAGGCGTTAAAGGATGAAAAAGCTTATTTCA
>JAUNRD010000118.1:0-1733 GCA_030535815.1 Clostridia bacterium | reverse complement strand
ATCGTTCTTGCTTTAGCCTTCATTCTGCCTGTTTTTTCCGGCTGTCACGGTAAGAAGGAAAGCGTAAGCTTTTCTATCCCCGAAAGCTTTGACGAATCGGAAACTTTTGAGCTTACCTTCTGGGCAAAAAACGATACCAACAAGGTGCAAACGGCAATTTACGAAAAGGCGATTTCCGACTTTGAGGCACTTTATCCGAATATAAAAGTAAAGATGAAGCTTTACACCGACTACGGCAAAATTTACAACGATGTAATAACAAATATTGCAACAGACACAACGCCCAATATCTGCATAACCTATCCCGACCATATTGCAACCTATATGTCGGGCGGGAATACGGTGGTGCCGTTAAATGAGCTTATGACAGATGAAAGATTCGGTCTTTCGGGAAGCGAGGTTAAATTCGACGCTCCCAAAAAGGAAGAAATTGTCCCTGAGTTTTTATCTGAATGTGCATTCGGTGATACTTACTTTGCACTTCCTTTTATGCGCTCGGGCGAAGCACTTTACATAAACAAGGATTATGTAAAGCGCCTGGGATATGAAATTCCGGATAAAATCACATGGGACTTTATATGGGAGGTTTCCGACGCTGCGACGGAGAAAAACGAGGACGGCACATATAAATTAAACGGGCAGAAGGTTATGATTCCTTTTATCTACAAGTCCACGGACAATATGATGATTCAGTACTTAAAGCAAAAGGGCGCTCCTTATTCCGATGCAGGCGGAAATATTAAAATTTTCAACGATGAGACAAAGGATTTTCTTTTGGAAATTTCAAAGCACGTCGGAAACGGGGCATTTTCCACATTCAAGATTTCGAGCTATCCCGGAAACTTCTTTAATGCGGGACAGTGCATTTTTGCCATAGATTCCACGGCTGGGGCAACCTGGCTCGGAAGCGATGCTCCGCTTTCGGATATTCACGAAAACAGCATTGTGGATTTTGAAACGGTGGTTAAAATGATTCCTCAGGTGAACACCGATGAGCCTAAAGTCATTTCCCAGGGACCGTCGGTCTGCATATTCAACAAGGAAAATCCAAGAGAGGTTTTAGCTTCCTGGCTGTTTTTGCAGTATCTTTTGACAAACGAGGTGCAGATTGAATATTCCAAAACAGAGGGCTATGTACCTGTCACAAAAAAGGCGCAGGAGGATCCCTCTTATAAGGAATATCTTTCCCGAAGGGGAGAGGATAACGACACCTATTACAGCGTAAAGATTGATGCGTCGAATCTTGTGCTTGAAAACACGGAGCACAGTTTTGTGACACCGGTTTTCAACGGATCGGCATCGCTCCGTAATGCGGCAGGCCAGCTTATCGAGGAAACGGTAAAATCCGTAAGGCGAAAGGAAGTCGTGAACGATAAATATTTTGATGATCTTTTCAGTGAGATGAAAAGTTTATACAGGCTTGATCAGACGGGCGGAGTAGGTGGCGGAAGTAAAAAGGAGCTTTCACCGTTACCGATTGAATCAAAGGTGCTGCTTACATCTCTTGCACTTATATGGCTGTTGATTGCTGCTTATGTAATAGGGGAAAAAGTCAAAAGCAAGAAAAAATATTGACATATTTTTCTTTTGGAGTATAATATTTAAGAATAAATAATAAAGGAGAATAATTATGAAAAAGTTTTTAGCATTGGCATTGGCGCTTCTTATGGTATTCGCTATGGCAGCATGCAGTGAAGAAGCAGTGGAAGAAGTTACGGAAGAAGTTACAGATG
>JAUNRD010000117.1 GCA_030535815.1 Clostridia bacterium | reverse complement strand
AATATCGAAAAAAAAGAGGAAACAGGCAAAACAGAAAAGACTGAAAAGCCCGGGAAAAAAGGCGATAATACAGAAAAAACTCAAAGTGGCGAAACAAAAACCTCTCAGAGTGCGATAGTGAAAAAGTATACGGCCAAATTTTACAGTTTGAAGGCCTATTATATGGGACAACTCAGTGGGTTAGAGGCACAGGCGAAGCGAGATTATGCCGCACTCAGCAAAGAGCAGAGAAAGAGTGTATCCAAAGTGTCTTTTGCTGCAAAATATATGAATTACGCTTTAGCTCTTGAAGGGGAGTGTGACGGACAGATGGAGACTCTCCTTTCGCAGATGAAGTCGGAGCTTGAAGCGGTGGGGGGAGATACTTCCATTATAGGAACAATACGACAGGCGTATCAGGCGGAAAAGGCTGCGAAAAAAGCAGGTTATATGAGTCTTCTCGGATAGAAGGATGGTAAAAATGAAAAAAATTGTTGCACTTTTACTTATATTGCCCGCTTTGTTCATAAACGCAAATGCTGCGGTGCAGTTTTATGATGTAAAGACAAATACAGAAGGTGGACGGGCGATTTATGCGCTCAGCGAAAAAGGAATAATAGCAGGCTACGGAAATGGCTTTTTCGGACCTGAGGATACGCTGACACGTGCCCAGGCAGTAAAGATAATAAACCGCATATTTTTATATGAAACGCCTGCAGATATAGAGTTTACTGATGTGCCGCGTGATGCATGGTACTATAATGATGTTGCGATTGCGGTTAATGCAGGCTATATCAAAGGCTACGGAAACTCGCTTTTCGGTCCTGAAGATACGCTTACCCGCGAGCAGGTGTGTGTGATGCTTGACAATATTATGCAGTTTACAATGCTTCCTGTGGAAGTGGCGATTAATGATAAGGTGTCACCATGGGCAGCTGAAAGCGTGAAAAAGATGTTGTCAAATTTCCTCATTGAAACCGATGAAAACGGATTTTTCCGTGCTACAGAGGAAATAACCCGTGAGGAAACCTGCATAATACTTTCGCAGTTTGTGTTATCTGAGCTCCCGGAAATTCCTCCATTTGATCTGAATACGGTTGAGAGAAAAGAACTTGAAGGAAGACTTATAAGAATAATTACAGGGATAAGGCAGGATCTGGTTAACAGAACGGAAGTTCCTGAAATAAAGGCCCTCTTTGAATCAATTGCTGTAAATATGGAAAAGTATCTTGCAGACCCATCCTTTGATTATAAATCTCAGGCGGAGCTTACCGAAAAACAGTATCGCAATCTTATTAAAGAACACAGAAAAGAGGCAAAGAATCTTTTGGTTAATTTCTTCCTTGACGGAAAGTATACAGAAGATCTTGATGTCTTATATGAATTCTTTTTCTGAGGTGCACTGTGAAAATATTGATTGATGCAGACGGCTGTCCGGTTACCGATATAACCGTCAGGGAAGGTGCTGAAAGGAATATTGGTGTCACCATCTTTTCAGATACCTCCCATATATTCAGGAGAACCGATGCGGAGTGTGTTACTGTGGACAAAGGGGCAGACAGTGCCGACTTTGTAATAGCGAACAGGGCGAATGCAGGGGATGTGGTAGTTACGCAGGACTATGGTCTTGCATCCATGTGTCTTGCAAAAGGCGCGTATGTTATCCGTCAGGACGGACTTTTGTATACAGCGGAAAATATTGATTTTCTCCTTGCCGATCGCTATGAGGCAAAAAAGGCAATAAGAAGCGGTAAGAGAATAAAAGGTCCTAAAAAGCGAATGACTGAAGATGATGAAGCTTATAAGAGAGCTTTGTGCAATCTTCTTGACAGGCTTTAAGGTGAAAAATAAAAAACAGGGTGCCTGTGATATGCACCCTGTTTTTTATACTATCTGGAAAATGTAAAATTTAAGATAATCTGTTTCCGGGACATTCCATAATATCGGATGGTCAGCGCTTTGCTGGCGACATTCAATCTGACGCAGCGATACAGAAGCTTCCGCGGCTGCCTCTTTAAGCATCTTTACGAATAATTCGTTTTTCATAAAGTGAGAGCATGAACAGGTTGCGAAATATCCGCCTCTGGGAAGCATTTTCATTGCCTTCTTGTTTATCTCCTTATAGCCGTAGTAGGCGTTTTGGACAGTTGCACTGCTTTTTGTGAAAGCAGGAGGGTCTAAGATAATAAAATCATAGTCACATTTTTTGCTGCATTCCATTTCGGTAAGTAAGTCAAATACATCGGCTTTGGTAAAATATAGGGTTAAGTTATTAAGTTCTGCGTTTTTTCTTGCAGTTGTTAAGGCATCTTCAGAAATGTCCACGGCGTTTACGTAGGAAGCCCCGCCTGCCGCAGCATTAAGAGCAAATGAACCGGTGTGGGTAAAGCAGTCAAGAACCCTTCGGCCCTTGGCTATTTTTCTTATGGCAAGACGGTTATACTTCTGGTCCAGGAAAAAGCCTGTTTTCTGGCCGTTTATGTAGTCTACATCGTAAATTATTCCGTTTTCTGTTATTTGTACATGACCATCAAGGTCGTCAGATAAGCCTTCTGCCTTGTAAAAGCCTTTGTACTGACTCATACCTTCTTTTTCACGGATGGCAACATCGTTGCGCTCGTATATGGCGCGAACAGGACAGCCCATTTCAGCCAGTATTTCAATTAAAAGCTTAAAAAGCATATCCTTTATCCGTTCTGTGCCAAGGGATAAAACCTGGACAGATAATATATCGGAAAATTTATCCACGGTAAGTCCGGGGAACATATCAGCTTCGCCGAAAATCAAGCGGCAGGCGGAAAAATCATCTCCCATAACTGTCTTTCTGTACTCCAAGGACCAGCGGATACGGCGGCGATAAAAGTCCTCGTCAAATTTATCGTTGGCATTGCGGGAAATTATCCTTACGCGGATTTTGGAGTTGTCGTTTATGTATCCTGTGCCAAGATACCTGTCTTTTTCTGAAAATACGTCAACTAAATCTCCGTTTTCGTATATTCCGCAGACATTCCTGATTTCGCCTTCATAAACCCAGGGATGTCCGCCCTTTAAGGCCAGTTCTCCTTTTTTTGTTATTGTTACTTTAGGGAATTTGCGTTCCATATGAAACTTCCTTTCAAAGATGAATAGATATATTATATTAAAAAAAGACTGATATGTCAACAACGCTCTTTCAATTGACAAAAGTCGTAAAATGACGTATAATAGAATAAATATGTCCTTGTAAAGGAGATGGGAATATGAGAAGATGGGGAGACAGGCGTGATGCAGTGAAGGTCAGAAATCTTGACGGTATGCATCACTATATGGCATATCTTATGCCGAAGAGAACGGATGCCGAAGTTTATATAAATGAAACTATAGATGTGACCGAGCTTCTTGATTACATAAAAGAGAAGAATGCGAGTGGGGAACGCAAGGTTACTCTTTTTCATTGTTTTCTTGCGGCTGTTGCAAGAACCGTCAAGATGCGTCCGCTCTTAAACAGATATATATCCGGTAAAAGATTTTATGACAGAAGCAATATAACGCTGGGATTTACTGTTAAAAAGCAGTTTACAGACCATGCGGAAGAAACCCTTATGATATACAAGGTAAAGGAAGATGAGGTTCTTACCGACATTACCGACGGAATAACAAGCTGGGTTACAAAAACCAGAAGCGGGAAGAAAACGAAAAATCCCGATGACATATTGAATGTGGTAAAGCATTTTCCAAAGTTTATGATGCATATCTTTATGGGGATTTTGCGTTTTGCGGATTCTCATGGTATTATGCCCCGTATGGTTACGGATGTTGACATAAACTATTGCTCTGTGCTTTTATCAAATCTCGGCAGCATAAAGTGCGATGCGGTATACCATCACTTAAATAACTTCGGGACAAACAGCGTTGTTATAACAATCGGTGTTATCCATAAAGAATTAATCGCCGATGAGGAAGGAAATTTCGTGCCCCGTGATGTTGTGTCAATCGGCGTTACGCTGGATGAGAGAATTGCAGACGGCTTTTACTTTGCCCGTTCACTTAAGCTGGTAAAGCATTTGTTTAAGCATCCCGAATTACTTGATAAACCTTTAACGGAGGCGATAGATTTTGAATTCTGAAGCATGGATTAAATTTTACGGCGATACCCCCGCAACTCTTACATATCCCGAAAGGTCTATGTATGAGATGATTCTTGATTCTGCGGCAAAATATCCCGACAACAAAGCATATGACTTTATGGGAAACACAAAAACCTATAAGGAATTTATGAAAGAAATAACACTTTGCGCCAACGCTCTTTTAGCAGAAGGAGTAAAGAGCGGAGACAGAGTTACAATCTGCCTTCCCAACACTCCTCAGGCGATTATTATGCTCTATGCGATAAATAAAATCGGCGCAGTTGCAAATATGGTGCATCCCTTATCGGCAGAAAACGAAATACTTTTCTATCTTAATGTATCCGAGAGTGTTCTGGCCATAACGCTTACCGATTTTTATAAAAAGTTTGAGGCGATTGAGGGACAGTCAAAGCTTAAAAAGGTTATAGTAACCAAAATCGGAGAGGCACTTCCTCCCGTAAAGAGCTTTGCGTATAAATTTATCGGCCACGAAAGAAAGGTGGAAACTTCTGATAAGGTTATCACCTATAAGGACTTTATGGCAAACGGTAAAAAATATTCCGGAAAAATGCCTGATCTTCCCGACAGTGAAGATACCGCGGCGATTTTATACAGCGGCGGAACAACGGGAACCGCAAAGGGAATTCTTCTTTCCAACCGCAATTTCAATGCTCTTGCCCTTCAGACAATTGCGGCAAGCGGATGCTTCAAAGCAGGCGACATTATGCTTTCTGCAATGCCGGTATTCCACGGCTTCGGGCTTGGTGTTTGTATACATACAATGCTTTTGGGCGGCGGGATGTGTGCGCTTATTCCCAAGGTTGATGTTAAAGAATTTGCAGGCCATTTCAAAAAATACAAGCCCAATTATATGGCGGGCGTCCCCACTCTTTTTGAGGCTATGATGCGCTCCGAAGGAATGCAGGATATTGATTTATCCAGCCTTAAAGGCGTATTTTCCGGCGGGGACAGCCTTTCTGTTTCACTTAAAAAGAAGGTTGATGCATTTTTAAAGGAGCACGGTGCACAAATTCAGGTTCGTGAGGGCTACGGACTTACAGAGTGCGTAACTGCAAGCTGCCTTACGCCAAAAGATTATTACAGAGAAGGCTCCATCGGTGTGCCTTTCCCCGACGTATTTTATAAAATCGTTATTCCCGACACCTTTGATGAGGCAGAAGCAGGAGAACTTGGCGAAATCTGTATTTCAGGTCCTACACTTATGACGGGATATTTAAATGAGCCCAAGGAAACTGCAAAAACATTGCAGATTCACAATGACGGAAGAACCTGGCTTCACACCGGAGACCTTGGTTATATGGATGAAGACGGTTTTATCTACTTTAAGCAGAGACTGAAAAGAATGATAGTGACCAGCGGATACAATGTGTATCCTTCCCAGATTGAAAATGTTATAGATTCTCACGAGGCGGTTATGCTTTCCACGGTTATCGGCGTAAAGGATGACTATCGTATGCAGAGAATAAAGGCTTTCATAGTGCTTAAACCGGGATTTAGTGCATCAGAAGAGCTTAAAGCAGAAATCCGCGCACTTTGCGAAAAGAATATTGCAAAATATGCTCTTCCCAGAGAATATGAATTTCGCGACAGTCTTCCCAAAACACTTGTGGGTAAGGTCGCATATACTGTACTTGAGAAAGAAGAAAACGAAAAGGCAAGTGTACAGTAATGTTAAGAAAATGTTAAAAAATGGTTTCAGGTATTGCAATATTGATTAAAAAATGGTATTATAGGAGCAGAAGGAAGGTGTAGCCAATGAAAACAGGAAATACAACAATGTTTTCTCTTCCCATAGAGAGAGGAGAGGAAATAAGCGAAGCTTTGAAAAAGGTAAGTATGGCTTTGAGGGAGAAGGGGTATGACCCCATAGGACAGATTGTAGGTTACATCATGTCGGGAGATCCCAGCTATATTACAAGTCATGGCGGGGCAAGAAGTCTTCTGACAAAGTATGACCGCGATGAAATTCTGGAAGTTGTGTTCAGCGACTATCTTCAGGATAAGTAAAAATAAAACAGCAGGCGTTTGATGTGAACCCCAAAGTTTAGACAAAAATTTAATATTAACTTGCTTGTGAAT
>JAUNRD010000116.1 GCA_030535815.1 Clostridia bacterium | reverse complement strand
TCAAGACGGGTCTGCCCCGGCTTTCTTGCAATACCCGATGTGATAATAACGATGTCAGAATCCCTGGCATCCTCATAGTCACCCGAAATCACGGAAATAGGATCACGGAAGCAGGTTCCCTGGATAATATCCATAACCTCTCCCTCCGCCTTGTCCTTATTTACGTCAATTAAAACAATTTCACTTGCAAGATCCTCCATTGAAAGAGTGTAGGCGATTGTGGAGCCTACGCTTCCTGCACCTATAATAGTAATTTTTCTGCTCATTTCATCCGGTCCTTTCCTGAATGTTCTGATGGCAAAAATTCCCGCAAACATGCGGTTTTTCACCATTTATCATTTTAACACATTGAAGTTTTTTTGTCAAACTTTTTGCTTTTATTTTAAGCCCTTTTTTCTATATTTCCCAAAGTTGCACAAAAAGATATAAAAATCGCTTGTTAAATTTATAACAATTAGTTTTCTGCACACAAAAAAACGAAGGCTTTCGCCTTCGTTTAAGTTCGTACTTACCCCGCATGAACCGTCTTGTACGCTTATTCAAACCTGCTCTCGCAGGTGGGCAATCCTCTATCTGCTCCTGGGCTTCCTACCCGCAGCAGGCTTGCACGCCACAGATAATTCAGGATTTCCCTTAAAAAATGTGTTGGTTTAAATAGGGGCGTACTCTCTCGAGAGCCGCAGGGATAAAATCAAATGTGAAATGAAAAATCAGTAATTAAATTATATGCTTAATTTATACTAATTATTCAAAATCAAATTCGTCTGCGTTGTTTTCCCTGAAAATATCGTATACCTTGTTTAATACGTCGTTATCCTCAACGCCTGCAAAAAGCCAGGATTCTTCGTCATCAGACTCATCGTCGGGAATCATTTCCATAATCAAAACGGTACCGTCGGTATCGTCAACGGGAATAACAACCGCATACTGCTTGCCCTCGTATTCAACGCTGTCAAGCCACTCGCAGGGAATTTCCTTATTTTCCTCTTCGTCGAATAAAACGATTATGTTTTCTTCGGGAATTTCGTTCTTTTCAATATCTGCCATATCAATTCTCCTTTTCCTTTAGTAATATAATTTTATACTAAAGTTTCCCTTATGTCAATAGGCTTAATTCAAAATAATCCGACAAATTCTTCTATATCGCATAGCACGCCGAAATCCGCATAGTCGAAAATCCGCGCATCCTTGTCGTTATTTACGGCAATTACATACCTTGCCCCTTCATAGCCCACGGTGTGATGTGCCGCACCGGATATTCCGAGGGCGACATAAACCTTTGGTGAAACCTTTTTACCGGTTAAGCCCACCTGATGCTCATAGGGTGCTTTTCCCGTGTCAACAAGGCCGCGGCTTGCCGCCATTTCGGCGCCCAGGCTTTCTGCAAAAATCTTAACCTTATCAAGGCTGTTTTTTGCGCCCTTGCCTAAAGATACAACAATATCGGCGCTTTTTGTTTCGCACCTTACCGTTGCCATCTGCGGAAGAGTTCTGCACTCGATTTTCGCATAGACATCGCCGCTCATTGCAGGGCGGTACATATAAAGCTTTTCGCCGTCGGTTTCCAAATTAGTGCAGTCGGCACAAAGCCCGGTACGGAGCATTGCCGAAACAATGGGCGCTGTTCGCCGTCCCCATAAATCCGCATTCCAGAGAACAACTTCGGCATTTTCACTTTTAAGATATTCAGCTATTTCCTTTGCATCTTTCTTTTCAATTTCAACCACGTTATCTGAAAGCTTTTTAGCGACAGGCAAAACTTCTTTTCCCACCGCATAGACTTTAGGCATCTTAATTTCGGCTTCCTTAATCTCTTCTTTTTCAGCCTTTTCTTCCGAAAGCTTTTTTATTAAAGGAATAAGCTCTTCCTTTTCTATGAAGCGGCAACGCCTCATTTTATCCTCGCTCTCGAAAACCTTTAATACCCTTGTGGGAGAGCCGGAAAGACCGCATTTTCCCTTGTCGGCACCGACAACTGAATTATCCCATATGCTGACCTCCCCTACCTTTGAGCGGATGGAAGGAAAGCGCAGCTCCGCTATTCTTTCAACGGTAATTAAGCAGGGAAGGCTTGATTCTTCCTCACCCATACGGGTTTTGCATTTTACCTTGTCGCTTACCTTTGGCATTTCCATTACGTTGGTTATAACAGGAATACCAAGCATTGCGGACAGACACGGGCCTACCTGGGCGGTGTCGCCGTCAACGGTCTGTCTTCCGCAGATTATAAGGTCATAATCTATTTTTGAAAGTGCAGATGATAGTATATGGCTTGTTGCAAGAGTGTCACTTCCCGCATATATAGCATCTGAAAGCAAAATAACCTTTGCACCGAGGCGTGTAAGCGCTAAAAGTGCATCCTTACTTGAAGGCGGGCACATACTTATAACAGTCACATCGTCCGACAGCCTTAAAGCACATTCCAATGCCGATGCATCAAAGGGATTTATATCTCTCTTTATTATTTTAACACAAACTGCAATTTTCATTTATCAGTACTCTCCGTGATAAATCGGTGCCAGAGCATCGTGCACCGCCTTGTATTTTTTATACTGCTTAGCATAAATTTTGTGATTTTCCATATTCGGTTCTGTCTTAAGCACGGTTTCGTTGCAGGCACTTACTGCCGCCCTGGCATCAGCCCAGAATCCCGCAGCCACGCCTGCAAGCATTGCGCTTCCGAAGGATGAGTCGCTGTATTTTTTCTTAACTAAGGTTATGCCAAGCATATCCGACGTAATCTGACGCCACAGAGGGCTCTTGCCGCCGCCGCCTATTATAACGGCTTCGGTATCGTGTTCCATTCCGATTTCAGAAAGTGCATTCATACAGTCAAGAATGGACATTGAAACGCCCTCTAAAACCGCACGGGTAAAGTGTGCCTTGGTATGACCTGCCCTTATCCCCACAAAGCTTCCGCAAAGTGAAGGATCCGCATAGGGAGTAAGTTCACCGTTTAAGTAGGGATGGAACATCAGACCTTCTGCTCCGGGAGCGATTTTTTCTGCACCTGCATCAAGTACCTGATAGTCCTCAGAGAAGGTATCACGATACCAGCGGTAGGATGCCGCGCAGGATTTTGTAGCCGTTCCGGGATACCAGAGTCCGTCTATAACGTGGGAGTAATTAATTAAGTTCTTGTCGGGATAGGGCTTATCTGTTACAACACAGATTCTTCCTGCCGTTGCAAGCTTTATGGTCATCTGCCCCTTTGCTACGGCTCCGGATGCAAATACCTCCATAACTGTGTCGGTGGTACCGCAAAGAACGGGCGTACCCTCTGAAAGTCCTGTATCTTCCGCCGCCTTTTTCGTAATTTTACCAACGATATCTGAAGGGTTACAGAGCGCAGGAAGCATAGACTTATCAAGTGAAAGCTCAGCAAGCAATTCCTCGGAATAGTCCATTTTGCCGTAGTCGAAGAACATACTTCCCTCTGCCTCAATAACGTCTGTCACATAGTCACCTGTAAGCTGATGGCGTACATAGTCCTTGGCAAAAACAATTTTCTTTGTTTTCTTCCATATATCGGGCTCGTTGTTCTTTATCCATAAAAGCTCGGGGAGTGTCCATATGGTGTCCACCTTATGAAGGGCTTTTTCAAGGATAAAGTCCCCCATTTTTTCCTTGAGATAGTTAACCTCACCGATGCTTCTTGTATCAGTCCAGTAAATGGACGGGCGAAGCACGTTGAAATCCTCATCCATAATAACCGCTGTATGTGTCGCGGCATCCAATGATACCGCCTCGATATCTGAAGGATTTACATTGCTTTTTTCAATTACCGCCCTGATATTCTCCTTTGTAGCCTTATACCAGTCATCGGGATTCTGCTCCGTCCATCCGTTTTTCGGATAAAGAGTGGGATATTCATAGGTCGCTTCGGCGTAAATTTTACCGTCTGCTCCAAGCAGGGTTGCCTTGGAAGCACCTCCGCCGAAGTCTATACCGAGTACATATTTCATAAAATCATCCTTTTACAAATTGTAGGGGTTGATGCTTTCATCCACCCTTTCCGGGCTGATGTGGGCATCAGCCCCTACATAAATTTCATTACCTTAGTTTTCAACCGTAATTATGTGTGTTGCCTCAAAATTCTTTCCTGCGTCTAAGCTTACGATGCCTTCTTTTCTTACGATGTTAAGATCGGAATCCACTGGATCCTGAACACCGCACCAGGGCTCAATGCAGATATATTCTGCGCCGGGCTTTGTCCAGAGCACGAAAAAGTCGTGGCCGGGAAATTCAACGCTCAAGGCATAGTCGCTTAAATTGTGCTTAAGAGTAACCTTTCTTGAATTGATATTTTTGAAAACAATGGCATCAACCTTGAAAAAGTCATACTTAAGGGGAAGTACCTTTGAGTTTTCCATAATTCTTATAGTGTTATGCTCAAGTAAATTTCCGTCTAAAATGTAGCTGTCAAGGGTTTCTTCCTTGTCAAAAACGATGCTGTAATCTTCTATTCCGCCCTTTGTTGCATAGCCCTCGTGAGCGCCAACTGAAAAGTACATAGTCTTATCGTCCTTGTTAACAACTTCGTAGGTAACCTTCAAGCTGTTTCCTGTAAGTGCATACTTTACCAGAAAGTCATATGAGAAGGGATAGTTTTCATCATAGTCCGGATTTCCCGAAATCTTAAACACCGCTTCCATATCGCTTTCTTCTGCCACTTCAAACTCGGAAAGCTTTGCAAAGCCGTGCTTGGGAAGGGTGTATTCCTTTCCGCCGTAGGTGTACTTGTCATAGCGAAGTCCGCCGCAGATGGGGAAAAGAATGGGAGCCTTGCACGCCCATACGGAAGGGTCCCCTGACCAGAGGTAGTTTACACCGTTTTTCTCAATTTTCTGAATTTCCGCACCTTTGGTTGATATATCAACGGCAAGGAACTCGTTTTTAAGTGTAATTATTTTGTCAGCCATAAGTGATCCTCGTCTGTGGTCATGTAGAAGCCTCTGTCAGCTCCTGCCATAATCCAAAGATAATAGTTATCATATCCGGGTGCTGTGTGGAAGGGATGATAGCCTCTGGGAATTTCAACCAAATCGCCTGTCTTAACTGTGTAAGTCTCGTCGATGTCGCCTTCCATTGTATAAACCTTCTGAATACCAAAACCTTGTGGTTTTTTGAATTCATAGTAATAAATTTCTTCGGTTTCAGCTTCTTTTGGCATATTGTCATCATCGTGCTTGTGTGGCGGATAGCTTGCCCATTGACCGCCTTTTACAAAAGCCTCGCCAATATATAACATATTTGAGTCTACTCTTTCATCCAAAATAAAATGAGCTTCTCTTTCCCAACCCGGTTTACCAAGATTCTTAATTACTACATCTTCAGGATTTATAATTGCCGGTTTGAAATCTTTATTTGATGGCGATTTACATACACAAATCTGCACTTCTCCTACACCTTCAACGGTGAAGGGAGTGTTAGCAGGCACATAAATGCAGGTTGCAGCACCTTCGAAAACGTCCATTCTCTTTCCTGCATCCTTAAAGGAGAAGCCTTCGCCTTCTACTGTACACTTACCTCTCAAAATAACAAGGGCATATTCCTTATTTACCTCTCTGTAGGACTTTTTGTCCCCGGGAGCTAAACGGAGCATATCCATTTCAACCTTTTTACAGGTGCTGTTTGCCTTTGTGATTATTTCGCTTTTACCGAATTTCTTATTCCAGTTCTTCTTTAAATTCATCGAATCCCAACTCCTTCAAATATTTTATTACCTCCGAAAAGGTCGGAACGCCTGCTCTCGCGCCAAGCTTTTCACACTTTAATGCTGAAACTGCGCTGGAGAAAATGCAGGCCTTATAATAGTCATAGCCCTTTGTTACGGCAAAGGCGAAAGCGCCGTGGAAAACGTCACCCGCACCGTTTGAGTCTATAACCTCGGCGGGTGTTGCAGGGTAAGCTTTTATCTCCTTACCGTCATACATTATTCCGCCTTTTTTACCCTGGGTTATTACAACAACCTCGGGTGAATATTTGTCGAAAAGAATCTTTGCCGCATCCTCTGCCGTTGCAGATCCCGTATGGCCTAACGAAAATTCCTCGGAAGGAATCAATATATCGGCGTGAGGAAGTAATTTTTCAACACCCTCGTAAAGACCGCCTGCGTCATATAAAACCTTGGTGCCTGACTCATTTGCGATTTTTGCGCCTTCAACTGCAGCTTCCATTTCATTTCCGTCAACCATTAAGA
>JAUNRD010000115.1:3374-6234 GCA_030535815.1 Clostridia bacterium | reverse complement strand
CGGAAAGAATCAAAGGTCTTCCAGCGCCAACAAGGAGAACAACGGGCTTACCGAGCTTGAAGAGTTCATCCAAAAGCTCTCTCTGATGACCGGGGATATCAAGATGGGCATAGCTTTTTGCTTCACCTGACATACCTGCCGCTTCACCTACGCAGGCAACTATAATATCGCACTTTTTAGCCTTGGCAACTGCCGCTTTTATTGTCTTTTTATAATCAACTTCTTCTTCCTCTTCATTACCGAAGAAGCAAGCGCTGTCAGCTATAACGGTACCGTTGTAAAGTTCCTTCATACCGGCTTCAATGGTAACGGTTTTTTCTGCATCATAAAGGCAGGTCCATGTGCCGAGTACCTGACGCTTATCTGTTGCAAGGGGACCTATCAATCCAACCTTCTTGCCCTCGGCAAGAGGAAGAACACCATTGTTTTCAAGAAGAACTATTGCATTTTTTGCGCATTCTCGGGAAGCTTCCAGATGCTCGGGTGCAAAGAAGCATTTTTCACCTTCGGGATCAACGAAAGGTTCTTCGAAAAGACCAAGCATATATTTAAGAGTAAGAATTGTAAGAACGGAATCGTCCACAAGCTTTAAATCAATTTTGCCCTCGTCAATTAATGCAGGAATGTTGTCGTTGTAAAGGTCTCCCGCCATAAGCATATCAACACCGCCACCGAAGGCAAGACGTGCCGCATCCTTGCCGTCCTTCGCATAGCCGTGAGGAATTAATTCCATAACAGAGTTTGCATCACTTACAACAAAGCCTGAGAAGCCTAATTTTTCACGAAGTACATCACGAAGGAGATACTTGTTACCCGAGCAGGGTACTCCGTTTACATCGTTGAATGATGCCATAACAGTTGCCGCACCCGCATCAATTCCTGCCTTGAAGGAAGGAAGATATACATCAAAAAGTGTCTGCATAGACATATCGACACTGTCATAGTCACGTCCGCCGACGCAGGCACCGTAGGCAATATAATGCTTCATACATGCAAGAACGTGGTCCTTCTGACCTATGTAGTCGCCCTGATAACCGTTAACCGCTGCGCGTGCGAAATCCGAGCAAAGATATGTATCCTCACCGTAGCCCTCTGCTATTCTTCCCCATCTGGGATCGCGGGCTATGTCAACCATGGGAGAAAATGTCCACTTGATACCTGCGGCATAGCATTCCTTTGCCGCAACCTCACAGCTCTTTTTGGTAAGCTCCGGCTCCCATGTAGCCGCCTGAGCAAGCGGGATGGGCGCTGTTGTTCTGTAGCCGTGAATTACATCCTCTGCAAAAAGTGCCGGAATTTTAAGTCTTGTGATGGATAAAAGAAGCTCCTGAATTCTGTTGGTCTTCTCAGCTCCCTTTATCGTAAGGTAAGAGCCAACCTTGCCTTCCGCAAAGTGATCCTCAAACACCTGCTCGTCATTTGTATAAATAGATGTACCGAACTGGGAAAGCTGACCGATTTTTTCTGTAAGATTCATTTTAGCGAGCATTTCTTCCGCTCTTTTTCTTGATTCTGCATAGTGTTTTTTAACGTCCATTTTCATTCTCCTTCTTTAATTATCTTTTTTATCAGGTATGGCGCAATGGCGGTTACGGCAAAGCCGAATGTTCCATAGTCCAGAAGTCTTATATACCACGTTTCAAGGGGAATAAGGGAAAACAAAAGCTTTACCGCTCCGATTGTTATAAGCCCCGTTATTCCTGCGATTATTTTATGTTTTATTTTTTCGGGGACACGGTAAGAAATGTATTTTTCGTCTATCATATATCCCGTAACCGCCCCGAAGGAAAGCCCCGTCATTGTAACAAGATCCTTGTAAAAACCCGAGGCAATCATTCCAATGGCACTTACAAGCGTTATTATATGAAGAATATAAGGTTTTCTCTTTTTATCGGCAAAATCCGTAAGAGCCACAATTACCGGAGTTATGATAAGACCGAGCAAAACGCCAACTGTAACATCCAGAGGCGTGTGCATTCCAAGATACATTCTGCTCGATGTCACAGCAAGTATCAGTAAAATCCCAAGGATTATACCTAATACTTTTTTCTTCACCGCACTTACAGCGAAATAAGCAAATGTTCCCGCCTGCTGTGAGTGACCCGAAGGAAAGGAAAATCCGTCGGTATCGTCCATCCTCTTTATTCCTTCATTCACATTGAAGGGGCGTGGAACGCGGAACAAAAGCTTAAGTGCCGTATTAACCGTAACCGCCGAAATAATTGAAAGCGCCAGGGCAATTCCCCTTTTCTTATTTATGCACCAGTAAATTATAACTGCAATTATGGAAAGGGGAAGCGGTGCAATTATGTCTGACACAAGGCTGAAAAATCCCGTAAGAAAGGGGTTTTCAAAGCCCTGCAGCCATATTAAAAAATCATACATTTCATTATTCCCTATCTTCTTTTATAAAGCGTGAGCCACTTTGAAAACTTTTCCTTGTCAATTCCCATAAGCTGTTCCTTTGTTACACGGTATTCCCAGTTACCGAAGGCTTTGCCCGGAGTGTTAAGTCTTGTATCTGCACCGTAGCAAAGCAAATCCTGTATGGGGAATATCACAAGGTCTGAATGGCTCTGAAGCATCGTCCTGAGTACATCATCATAGCCCTTATCCCAGTCGGGCTCAAGATAGCCCACATAATCAAAAAGTCTTCTGCGGTTTTCGTCCGAAAGCTCCCACACATAACCAAGAAGTGTGTTATTGTCGTGAGTTCCCGTATAGGCAACCGTGTTCTTCTCATAGTTATGCGGAAGATGGATGCTATCATCGTCCCCCAAAAAGCCGAACTGCAGAACTCTCATACCTGGAAAAGTGCTGTATTTAACAAGCTCATAAACATCCTCTGTGATGTCGCCCA
>JAUNRD010000115.1:0-3364 GCA_030535815.1 Clostridia bacterium | reverse complement strand
AGGTCCTCGGCTATGATAAGCTTACCATCGCAAACTTCCTTCACCGCATTGATAAAGGCTTTGCCGGGGCCCTTTACCCACTTACCGTTTCTTGCGGTTTCTTCGCCAAAAGGAATGCTGTAGTAGGACGAAAGCCCTCTGAAATGGTCAATTCTTACGCCGTCAAAAAGCTCCGTCATATACGAAAACCTGTCACGCCACCAGGAAAAATTGTCCTTTTTCATTTCCTTCCAGTCGTACAAGGGGTTTCCCCAGAGCTGACCGTCCTCACAGAAGTAGTCGGGAGGTACGCCCGCAACGCACTTAGGATAATTATCCTTATCAAGCAAAAACTGACTGCGGTTTTTATAAACGTCCGCACTGTCATAGGAAACGTAAATCGGGATGTCACCTATTATCTTTATGCCCTTAGAGTTGGCATAATTCTTTACATCCATCCACTCAGTATAAAATTCATACTGGATGAACTTCCATAAGAAGATTTCTTCTTCGTCTGCCTCGTAGTTTTCCCACGTGTTCCACTCTGCATCGCCATTTGCTTTTTTTAGTGCCATAAACTCGGCAAAATCAGAAAGGTGAGGCTTCGTTTCAATAAACGCCTCTATAGCCTCTTTGTCCTTAACACGATTTGCTGCAAGGCGGAGAATATCAAGCCTTTCATTTTTCAAGCGCTCAAACTCTGCACCGTAGGGCGATTTCTGACGGCAGGAGGAAAGCTCCTCTTTTGTCAGAAGACCTTTTTCGCAAAGGGTAGGTAAATCCACAAAATAGGGATTTCCGGCAAATGCCGAGTAGGATTTATAGGGAGAGTTGCACTCGTCCGCCATGGAAAAGGGCAGAACCTGCCACCAGGAAAAGCCCATGGAGGAAAGAAAATCAACAAATTCTTTAGCCTCTTTTCCGAAGCTTCCTATTGAATAGTCGCCGTAAAGCGATGATATGTGCATAAGTACGCCTGCACTGCGATTCATAAAATCAGTCCTTAATAATTAATGCTACAAATTTAAGTATTCCCTCGCCCACATTTTTTATGCTGTGGCCGCTTCCCGAGGGTGTGAAGGTAACGGTGCCCGGAGTTACGGTTTTCATTTCGCCGTTGTCATCATAAAGACCGGTTCCCTCTAAAATATAATAAAGCTCCGCATCGCCTTCGTGAATGTGAAAATCAACCATTTCGCCGTAGCCAACCTCAGCGATGGAAAACATCCCGAGCTTATCGGATACTCCGGGGAAATTTTTAAGATCCGTAAGAGCAAGCTTAATTCCGCCCTTGCCGTTTCCTGCCACGTCTCTTATAAGTTCTTCTTTTGTCTTAATCATAGCCTTCTCCTTAGTCTTACTTTTTTATTTCGTAAGTATTCACTATTTTTTCTTTATCGTTGAAAATAACGGTGATTTTATCCTTTTCAAAAATATATCCGCTACCCGCATAATAGTTTTCCCTGAAGTTTATTTCAGAGCCTACGATAACGGGACACGCCTGACCGAAATCATCATTCTCGCCGCCCGGCAGATCAAAGGAAAGCTTGTGCTTGTGTCCGCAAATCATAATGTCGGGCTTTATGTTTTCCCTTACAAGCTTTGCCCAGTATTCATATGTATCTTCCTCAATATCAAAAGGAGGAGGGCATTTTCTTGTAAAGGGATGGTGGCATATTACAGCCTTATAGTACACATCGTCCTTTTCAAAATCCTTTTCGCTGCAAACCTTTTCCAGAAACTTTGTTTCTTTCTTTCTGAATGCGGCAAAGCAGTTGGTGTTTCCGTATTCTTCGTTGGAATCAGGCTTATCCTCGCCGCAGTCAAGAATAACCATCCATATATTTCCGATTTTTGCGGTAAAATAAGTCTTGCCGTTATATGTAGGAGTGTAGTTTTCAAAAATTTCAGCGGTGGTACCTCTGGTATCGTGGTTTCCTCTTGCAAAGATAACGGGGATGCTTCCCTCGGTTACACCTTCAATAAGCTTAAATACCACATCAAAGTCTGAGCCCTTGTCACAATGTGCGGGAACGTCCCCGTTAAGGATTAAAAAATCCGCCTTTCCGTATTCCTCACGGAATTTATAATATGCATCAAGCACTATACCAACGGTATTGTGGGCATCGGCAATTTCATAGGCGATTATTTTATCTTTATTTGCGGGATAAAACATAAATTCCTTTTCTGTAACCTCTCCCGTTTCTGAAAAATAGGGCTTTCTTTCAAAAACAGGTCTTAAGCAAAGGGTGTACTTGCCTGCCGCATCAAGCTCTTCCTTCGGAACCGATACCTTATGAACGTCAGTTGCGGAGCGGAGTATTCCGTTGGAATCGTCATAATATATTTCGTTTCCTACCTTAACCCACATAAGGCAGCTTCCGTTAACGGGTACGGTAATCTGATATTCGTCACCCGCCAGGAACACTGCAGGAGATGTTTTAATCATTTTTTCCATTATGCTCACCTCACACCTTTATACATTATATAGTATAACATAATTTTTCAGTTATTTCAACAAAAAAACACGCTTTTTTCAGTAAAAAGCGTGTCTATTTTTTAACATTGATGTGAAAATTTTAACAGGTTTTATTCTGCCTTTTTCTTTCTTGTGGGAGCCTTTTTAGCTGGTGCCTTTTCTTCTGCTTCACTCTTTTTTGCCGCAGGCTTTCTTGCAGTTTTCTTCCTGCACTTTTTAAGAAGCTCTCTTACTGCATCCATATCGCCTTCAACATATGCCTTGCCTGTTGAAAAAGCATCCTCGGGGGTGATTTCCCCCTTCAAGAGACCTTCGATTACATAGCTTTCCGTTGTAACCATTGCATCGTGATCGTGATAGTCATAGGGCTCAACAGAAAATACACCGTCCTTAAATGCTGCATAAAATGCACCGCCGCAGTCTGAATCCGTCATATTTATCTGAATTGCAAACTCCCTTTCAAGCTTAACTCTCTTTCCGGTAAGCTTTTTAATTTCATCAAATTTTTCCTGAAATGTCATTTTTTATTCTCCTTTACTTTTTATGTATTATATCTCTTCATAAGAGAATTTATGCTTTTGTTACCAAAACGCCCCTGCATTTTGTCCCTTGTATATCAAAGCTTATGATTTTGTCAAGTTAGGGACAAAAAATTTTGTTTTCTTTAAGGCTTCCCCTTGAGGGGAAGCTGTCACGAAGTGACTGATGAGGTGTCAAGATTATTTAGTATATCCTCACAAACACTCTCAAATCTTTGATTAACATCAAGATTTGAATATCTCAACACTTTAATTCCTATAGAATTCAAATATTCGTCTCTTTTCGCGTCATTCTCAATGCCTTTTTCTTCATAATGCTGTGAATCATCAAGTTCAATAACAAGTTTTGCTGTTGCAATATAAAAAT
>JAUNRD010000114.1 GCA_030535815.1 Clostridia bacterium | reverse complement strand
GAATTTCTTCGTTTATTGGCAAGATTCAGATAATACAAAAGATAAAAAGTTAGAAGAAATCATAAAACTTCTTGATGGTTGGATGTAAAATTATTTGCATCTAAACCTTATGTATCGCAATTACAAAGCCCCACACGGGATTTCCCGTGTGGGGCTTTTCTTTATATCATATCCTTTAATTCTTCCCAGATTGCGTCGGCGATGGCTTCCATGCCCTTGTCGCCGGGGTGGGCGGCAACGCCGGAATGCTCAAAAAGTCCGATTGCCTTCATTTCAGGATTTTCGCCGAGCAGGCCTAAATCGTGAGCCTTTTTTCCGTATTCGGCTGCCACCTCGATAAGGGCATTGTCAACCGGCTCTTTAATCCAGAAGTTTGTGGTGAAGATAATTTTTGCATCGGGATTTTCGCTTGTTAAATACTTAAGCAGGTGTCTTATACCTTCTTTAAAATCGTGGGCGTTAAAATCCTCAAGAAGCACATTTTCACCAAGGCGGTAAATCAAAATGTCGGGAGCGAAGTTTTTCGCAACGAAGAATTTATCATAAACCGCATCATCCCAGAAGGCACGCTCCCAGGCGGCACACTGTGCTATGCAAAAAGCAGCGTTTTCGTCTTTTTCCAAAACCCTTTTGGATAAGATATGTACATAGTCCTTATCGATGGATGACGCCGCCATACCAAAATCGTTTAGCCAACCGATGGACTCATTGACTCCGTGGCGGGTGATGGAGTTTCCCGCATACATAATTCTTACTCCGCATCCGTCCTTATTTATAAAAGAAATATAATTGCTTACATCAAGCTGATTTTTCGCATCAACGGTGTTCGCCTTGTCGGCGGTGGATTTACTTCTGTCAAAAGCCATATGAATTCTCCTTAAACTGTTTTTATTTAATTTACATTAAATTCATTTCTGTGTCAATAGTATTAATTGACTTTTTGCGAGAAAAAATGTATAATAAGTAAGAGGTGAGGCATATGAAATATATGGACATACATTCACACACCTATTATTCGGGATGCGGAAAGGACGAACCACACGTTATAATTGACAAGGCTATTGAATCGGGCATAAAGCTTTTCGGAATTTGCGACCATAATTACGGAATAGGACAAAGGAAAGAAGAATACAGTAAACTTATAAATTCTCTTAAAAAGGAGTATGAAGGAAAAATTACACTTCTTTGCGGAATTGAAATTTCCGTTATTCCGGAAAAGTACGATATGACGGAGGATGACTATAAGCTTTTTGACTATTGCTTAATTGAAAATCCCGATTCCGAAGGAAAGATTTCGGAGCATAACCTTTTTGAGTTTTTAGACAGCATAAAGATAAAAAAGGGAATAGCGCATACCGACCTTTTTGCCGCGGCGGAAAAAAGAAATATGGCGCCCGAAGAATTTTTCAAAAGATTAGCTGATACCGGAACATTCTGGGAAATGAACGTAAATTACGATTCCATTCACAGCTACCGTGAGAACGAATATGTGAAACGCTTTTTTGAAAGCGAAACACAGCAGAAAATAATAAAGGATTCAGGCGTTTATGTAAGCATCGGCTTTGACGGGCACAGAATTGAAGATTACCTTGGAGACAGGGTTATTGAATACAATAAAAAGTTGGAAGCAACAGGCGTTAAAACCGCCGATTTGTTGTTCTGAAAGGAGAAATTATGAACATTTGTGTATTTGGCGCAGCATCTGAAAAAATTGACAGAAAGTACATCGAAAAGGTGGAAATACTTGGGGAAATCCTTGCAAAACGTGGGCACAACCTTGTATTCGGTGCAGGCGGAAGCGGCCTTATGGGTGCGGCGGCACGCGGAGCGCACAGGGGCGGAGCAAAAATTTACGGCGTAATTCCTTCGTTTTTTAAGGAAGAAGGGGTAGAAGTAATTTTCGATAAGTGCACAGAGCTTATTTTCACCGAAACAATGAGGGAGAGAAAGGCAAAAATGGAGGAGCTTTCCGACGCCTTTTTGGTTGTACCCGGCGGGATCGGAACCTACGAGGAATTTTTTGAAATCCTCACATTAAAACAGCTTAAGCAGCATAAAAAGCCCATTGCAGTATACAATTTCGAAGGCTATTACAACGACATTGACGTAAGTATGAAAAACGCCATCGAGAAGAAATTCATTGCGGATAACTGCTTAAGCCTTTATCATTTTTCCGAGGATATGGAGGACATTTTTGACTATATCGAAAACGACCACATTCCCGATTATGATATCAAGGATTTGAAATTATGATTAATTATACACAGACCTTAAAAACGTCTGTGTATTTTTTTATCCTGATATTGACTTAAAGGCAAAAAAATGGTAAAATAAAATAGTATAAATATGCAGAAATTTTATGAGGCAAAACTATGGAAGAAAGAAACTTAAAAGTACTTGAATATGATAAAATACTTAAAATGCTTTCGGAAAAGGCGGTTTGCGCAAAGACAAAGGAAAACGCCCTTAATTTAAGACCTACGACAGACCGAATCGAGGCAGAAAGGCTCCTTGCACAATCAGACGAGGCCTTCCGCTTTACCGTAAAGCATCAGGAAGCGCCCATTTCTCCTTTGACGGATATTGTGCCCACATTGAAAAGGGCAGAGGTGGGGGCTTGTTTGTCCTGCCGTGAAATAAAAAACGTAGGCCACGTTTTAAGGGTTACAAGACTTCTTAAGGCATATATGCGAAATCACGATGAGGAATATTACCCTCTTTTGGATATTGTATCTGAATGTATGGCGGAGCTTCCTTCCCTTGAAAGAGAGATTGACCGCTGCATTCTTTCCGATGATGAGCTGGCGGACGATGCATCGGGCGAGCTTTATTCAATCCGCCGCAGAATGGAAAAGCTGTCGGATAAGATAAGGGACGTGCTTTCCGAAATGATAAAGTCGGAAAGATACAGAAACGCCCTTCAGGAAAGCCTTGTTACCATGCGAAACGGAAGATACGTTCTTCCCGTAAAGTCGGAGCACAGGGGAAGCGTTTCGGGTATCGTTCACGATGCGTCCGGCTCCGGTGCAACGGTTTTCGTTGAGCCTATGCAGGTTGTGGAAATTAATAACGAAATCCATAAGCTTGTGGGAATGGAAAAGGAAGAAATTGAAAGAATCCTTTCTGAGTTTACATCACAGATTGCCGATTACAGAGTGCAGATAGGCGATAACTATAAATATATCCTGGAAGCCGATATGATTTTTGCAAGGGCGCGTCTTGCCCTTGATATGGATGCAACCGTGCCTGAACTTAATGATGACGGCATTATAGAAATTCATAAAGGCCGCCATCCCTTGATTGATAAAAGAAAGGTCGTTCCCGTGGATGTGTACCTCGGCCGTGATTTTGATACTCTTGTTATAACCGGTCCCAACACCGGCGGTAAAACGGTTACCCTTAAAACTTTGGGTCTTTTCACCCTTATGGCGCAGACGGGGCTTATGATTCCCGCAAAGGAAGGAAGCTGCCTTTCTGTCTTTAATAAGGTCTTTGCCGACATTGGTGATGAGCAGAGCATCGAACAGTCCCTTTCCACGTTTTCAAGCCATATGGTAAATATAGTAAAAATATTAAACGAGGCGGACGATAAGTCCCTTGTATTATTCGACGAGCTCGGTGCGGGAACCGACCCTGCGGAGGGTGCGGCACTTGCTATGGCTATATTGGAATATGTAAGAATGTCGGGGGCTAAAACTGCCGCCACAACCCACTACAGCGAGGTTAAGCTTTATGCTCTTTCAACAGACAGGGTGGAAAATGCCGCCTGCGAATTTGACCTTGCCACATTAAGCCCCACGTACCGTCTTTTAATCGGTATCCCGGGGAAGAGTAATGCCTTTGCCATTGCGTCAAAGCTTGGCGTAAGCGATTATATCATAGGAAAGGCAAAGGAAAACCTTACTGCGGAAAATATCCACTTTGAAGACCTTGTGACGGAGCTTGAGAAAAACAAGCAGGAAGCAGAGGCGGCAAAGGAAGAAGCTGAAAGAATAAGGCAGGAAAACTATTCTGCAAAAAAGAAGCTTACGGACGATAAGAGCCGTATTGATAAGCAGAAGGACAGCTTGCTTCAGGATGCAAGACGTGAAGCCAAGAGGATTGTGGAAGCGGCAAAGAAGCAGACTGAAGAAATGCTTGAAGAAGTTAAAAAGGCATTAAATGAGGACGATAAATCCAAGGCAAAGAAAACGGCGGAGGAGATAAGAAAACGTCTTCGTGAAGAAGAAAATGCACTTTCCGACAAGCTTTCAGAAAACGTATTGATGCCGAAGAACAATAAGATACCCAAAAATCTTCTTCTCGGTCAGGAGGTTGAGGTGTTAACCTTAGGTCAGAGGGCAAATGTTATGACGCTTCCCGATGCCAGGGGCAACTTAATTGTGCAGACGGGTATATTAAAAGTAACCGTTAATATCTCTGCCTTAAGAGTAGTTGAGGATAAAATAAAGGTGCCGGAGAAAAAGGTTAAGAGCATTGATAAAACAAAGGTTTCGAAAACCCAGACCGCATCAACTGAGCTTGATTTACGCGGTCTTATGTCCGACGAAGCCTTTATGGAGCTTGAAAAGTTTATTGACGATGCCGTTTTAGCGAAAATTGAAACCGTAAGGGTAATTCACGGTAAGGGAACAGGTGCCCTTCGTGCCATGGTGCATCAGTATTGCCGTCAGGAAAAGCGCATCAAGTCCTTCCGTCTCGGCGCTTACGGCGAGGGTGAAGCAGGCGTTACCGTAATCACAATAAAGTGAGGTTAATATGGAACTTTTTGAAAAAGAAATTTCAAGAAAATATGTGTTTGAAGGAAAAATATTCAAAGTCCGCTGCGACAAGGTGACTCTTCCGGACGGGAAAAAAGCCGACCGTGAAATAATTGAGCACAGCGGAGGAAGCGGAGTTTTAGCCGTTACCGAAGATGACGAAATCCTTCTTGTTAAGCAATACCGCCGCCCTTATGATGAAATTACTTACGAGATTCCCGCAGGCAAACTTAATCCCGGAGAAAATCCGAAGGAAGCGGCTTTAAGAGAGCTTTCCGAGGAAACGGGGTACAGTGCGGAAACGCTGATTGATTTCGGCAAAATCTACCCGTCTCCCGGGTATCTTTCCGAAATTGTATATATCTTTTTTGCAAAAAACGTGAAAAAGACGGGCGATGCCCATACAGACGAGGATGAATATCTTTCCCTTGTTAAAATGCCCGTTGATGAGGCACAAAGACTTATAGAAGAGGGCAGGCATTTTTACGATGCCAAAACAATAATCGCGATTACAAAATATCTTTTAATGAAAGACAAATTAAACTGAAAGGGGTGTTATTATGGGGATAGAGCTTCTTGCTCCCGGCGGAAGCTTTGATGCCGTAAAAGCGGCGGTATCTTCGGGTGCCGATGCGGTTTATATCGGGGCATCGCGCTTCAGCGCAAGGCAAAATGCAATAAATTTCGATTCCGATGAGCTTAAAAGAGCTGTAAGTTACTGCCATATAAGAGGCGTAAAGGTCTATCTTGCCATTAACACTCTTATTCACGATAATGAATTTTGTGAAGCCTTAAGCGTTGCGAAGGAGGCTTATGTAAGCGGAATAGACGCATATATAGTTCAGGACTTAGGTTTGTGTCAGGCACTTTCTGAAAACTTTGATGCTCCCGTTCACGGAAGCACACAGATGACGGTGTTTGACGAAAACGGTCTTAACTATCTTAAAAAAATGGGAATTAAGCGTGCCGTGCTTTCGAGAGAATGCAGAAAAGCAGAAATTGCACAAATGGCGAAAACAAGCGGAATGGAAATAGAAGTTTTCTGCCACGGCGCAATTTGTATGAGCTATTCGGGGCAGTGCTTAATGAGCAGCTTCCTTGGCGGAAGAAGTGCAAACAGAGGGGAATGTGCCCAGCCCTGCCGCCTTCCTTACAGTATAGAGGGAAAAGGCGGATACTTCTTAAGTCCCCGTGATTTAAGCCTGCTTTCGGAAATTCCCGACCTTATTAATATGGGTGTTTCCTCCCTTAAAATTGAAGGCAGAATGAAGGGCCCTTCCTATGTGGCAAGTGCGGTTACCGCCTTCAGAAAAACCATAGACAGAGGTTATGCCGACGAGGAAGACAAGGAAAGATTAATCCGTGCCTTTTCCCGTGGCGGTGAATTTACAAAAGGGTGCTACGGGGGCATAAAGGGCGTCGGAATGATGAATATTGCTTCTTCCAACGACGATGTATTAAAAACCAACGATGCCGCACTTATAAAGGAGC
>JAUNRD010000113.1 GCA_030535815.1 Clostridia bacterium | reverse complement strand
TAAGTCATCTTGTCGATGTACTGTTCAAGGTCTCTCTTTCTCATGAAGCTGCGTACTGTACCCTGGATAGAGTCAACAACTCTATCGGAGAACTTACCGCACTTGAGAACATCCTTATGATCGGCATAGTTCTTAACAAGGTCGTTAAACTGCTCAACAAGTACGTCTGCAACCTTCATATTCAATGCATCCTTATTATTGGAAATGCAGGTGGAAAGTTCGCTGTAAACCATTTCGATTATAGACTCAACCAAAACCTTCATTTCAGCCATATCCTTTTCCTGAGCGGGTAAGGTATTGCTGTACATAAGCGCAACTGTGAACAAGGATACCTATTCATCAAGACCTCTCAAAGCGGGATCGTTTGTAAAGTTCTTGAACTTGAAGGTCTTGAGCTTCTTGAAGAACTCAAGTTCTTCATAGGACTGATAACCTTCCTTATCGCACTTTTCTCTGAGTCTGTTCACATATTCTCTGATTATGGAAACAGCAAGACGGTCATTGTAAAGAGCATCAAGTACTTCGTATAAAACGTCACACTTTGTCTTGTTTGATACCACAAGATCAACAAGCTGCTCTTCTGAATCACGATACTGATAGTTCTTGTTATCAGAATCGTTATCAAGAGTTGTGGAAAGATGGATTCTATCGTACAGGAAGCCATAAATCATGGACTTCTGAATCTTTCTCATAAGTCTGTTCTGATATTCCAAGTCAAGCTCGGGCATTGCAACGATAGAGTTCCATCTCATATCGATGTGAGGAGTGATAATGGCGCTCTTCTTGCAGTCGGGACCGATTTTATCCATGTACTTCTGATAAATACGGAAGTAATCGCCGGCAGAACTGTCTTCGTAATAGTTCTGGCTGCCGTGAGAAAATTCATCCTCATCTCCTGTATAGGAAGGAGCACTGAGCTTGGAAAGCTGTGTGGGCATAATGTTATATACCGATCTGAAGAAGCAAAGCTCGTACTTGGATACGGTTGCAGTTCTGATAGCTTCGGGGATATAATCGTCAACTCTTATACCTTCGCCGTCAGCAGCACTTACGCTGCACGCCATAGCATTTACTTCTCTTGCTTCCTCGCTGTCCTTCTTCTTTATACCGGGGCTCGCAAGGTTGTTACAGGTGTCAATTGTTTCTACGATATACGATCTTAAGCTGTTGGGATTCTGAAGTTCACGCGCCTTGGCATCCTTCATATCTTCGCTTACTTCGCTGAGAGTAATCGCGCACTTAACGTCATATTCAAGCTTTATAGCCTGGAGAATACCCTTTACATTGATTCTGTCGCAGCTTTCGGATACTCTGTCCTTATAATATTCTATAATGATATCATCGAATATATCCTGCTTAACTTCATAAGAGAACGTATTTGCAGTCTTACGCTTTTCGATATAAGCATTTTCTCTTACAGATTCGAAAATCTTAGCATAGAGTTCTGCCGCACCTGTACCTGACTCTGTAGGACGACCCATCATCTCGGTAATCTTATCAAGATATTTCTTGGAACCGAGAAGATTCTTTACGCAGTCACCGTTCTGGAACTTAAGCGCAGTAACGATATCTTCCTGCTTACGTTCAATTCCCGGAACCTTACCTTCGAAGGATTTGTAGAATTCTTCATAAGCCTTGATAAGACCTTCAATAGCAGGAAGTGCGATGTCGCAAATCTGCTTTTTAATTACGTTGGTATAGAAATTCTTAACAGTCTCAAAGAAACCGGAAAGCTTCTTTTCGCAGTCGTCAAGGTCAGCCTCTGAGCCCTTTTCGTCACAAGCCTGGCACATCGCCTGGAGAGTCTTTTCCTTTCCGAAGAATGTTCCCTTGATGTCAAACTCATTAATTTTCTTACCGTCAACTCTTTCGCCGAAGCAAATCTTATGAATTTCTTCCTGGAATGCTTCAACATCGGAGCCTTTAGCCGCTGTCTGCTGTCCTTCTTCAAGAACTTTTCTTAACTCATAGAGCAAGTAACGCGAAGCATTGGGATGAAGCGCTCTGTGGTTATTTGAAAGGAAGCTTTCAAGCATGTATTCGCCAAGATCTGCCTTAGCAACAGATGCCTTACTTGAGAATACTTCGCTTACAAAGTTCTTTGTTACTTCAACAACGGTTTCATCCATGCTGATTTCAGAAAGCTCGTTTATAGCAATAAACTTGGATTCAAACATACCCTTTTCGCTTGCAGGGGTAGATGCTGTGGAAATTTTGTCGTTAAGGTCATAATATTCAGCTGTGAGACGATGTGTGATGGTTTCGTTGATAAGCTGCTTGAGGTAGTGTTTAGCAAGAGCTTCAACAGTCTTTGCGCCACTTCCGTCAGGCAAAGCATCAATTTTGGGATTGATATATCCTTCCCAGAGCATAGAAGTGAATTCGTCACCGCCGGATGATTCTCTTCCGCCTGCCATAGCTTCGGTATAAACCTTCTCGATAGTGGGTTCATCCTTTGAACTTCTTGCAGGATTGTTTTCCCAGATAGCTCTCTTTTCAGCAAATTTTGTTTCAAACTTGAGCCAGGAGTTTCCAACCATCTTCTTCTGCTCTTCTTCAGACATTTCTCCTGCAGAAGAACCGATAATTGCAATTCTCGCCCAGTTAAGAGCAATATAGTCTCTTACCTTTTCATAGGGGTATCTGAGTACAGATGCACCTGTTCCGCCGAAACGGCATCTTCCGAGCTTTTCAGGGCTTATACAAAGCTTTAATACGTTATCTTCCATACTGGAAGCCTTGCTTCTCATAGGACCGATGTTCTGCTCATAAAGAGACTGCGCCGCATAGTCGATGTACTGATTAAGAGTAATCATGTTTCCGGCATTGGAGTCGGTTCTGTCCATAAGGAAACAGAAGTCGAAGGGAAGATTGCTTATCTTCTCATCCCCGTTGGATGTATTGGGAATCATAATATGGAGATCCTTATATCTGTTAAGCTCGGGAACTGTATCAAAGAATCCGCTGCCCTTCATCATGAAGGCGTTGATTTCCTTAATGGTTGCATAACCGTTGCAACGAAGGCTGTCCTTTTCGCTCTGAGTCTTGATAACAGTATCCATAACGCCGGGCATTACAAGGAAACCTCTTATCATTACTGCCGCTTCGGGATAGTTCTTCTTTACATAATGTCTTACAATCATACCTGCTTCCATAGCGATACCGGAACCTGTACCGCCGGCAGCTGTGGATGCAATAACAACACGGATCGCCTGCTTGAGGCCGCCGCCGTCCTTTAAGAACAAGTCATCAATTGCCTTGTAAAGCTTGTGAATTGTTCCCTGCTTGATTGTGGCATTAAGAGCAAGTCTTGAAATAGCTCTTACCTGGCCTGCACCCTCGGATACAGCCTTGGAATCAAGCATTTTGTTTTCGGGGAACCAACCGTTTCTTGCATCGGCATCATTTTTAAGATAGTCTTCAACTGTGCTGGTGGAAGATGTCTGCACTGCAGTTACGTTGGCACCGTCATTTACTTTGAGCAAATCGTTTACGTCAGTATCCATAACAAGGAATCTGATGTTGGATGTATCGTCACCCATGCATCTTTTATTGATTCCCTTGATGATTTTTGATCCGATACCGCCCACACCAATGAAAAGTACCGGAGCGTTCACCTTATTAGGCTGAATTTTTTCTTTTTCAAACATTTTCCTTACCTCATTTCTTTTTGCTGTTTATATAGACGATACCCTCTATCGGCATACCGCCTTTAATTTCGACTATTACTTTTGTGTTGTTTCTTACAACTATGGGACTGAATTCCTTACCGTTGGAATCGCGGTATACACCGTTTTCCTTTGTGTATGTGGGGCTTCCTCCTATTCTGAAGGAAACAACCTTGAAGGACGGTGTAACCTTTGTAATTTTTACAGATGCCGTTCTTTTGCTTCTGTGATAAAGTGTGGAGTTTTTCTCGGCACTGCAGGGCAAAACTCCCGGATATGCATTTGATACTATATTTATGGTTTTATTTACGCTTATCTTTGCCTTCTTAGCTCCGTTGGTCGCTTCGAATCTCATGTTTTTAGGCCATGCTTTTCTGCTCAGGATAAACCATATCAGAAGGGCTATTGCCGCAAGAATTATAACCCATATAAGCCAGCGCCATATTACGCTGTAGATTGCCACGTCAAATCCCAGTTTATCTTCGTCCTTTGCAACCTGTCCGTGCTCATCGGTATATTCCACCGTAGCTTTGGCTGTATAGTGACCGGTTTCAGGCTTTATATCCGCACCGTCTTCTCCTCTGAATATGTAAATTTCATACGCCGACTCGCCGGGAATCTGCTTATATGTATATTTTACACCGTCACTTATTTCAAAATCGAATTTTACATTTGCCAGTTCTTCATCAGAGAGGGGATTTCCTCCAAGAGTAACCTTTGCAATAAGAGGCTCCCATTTGTCCTGTTTACCCGTAACAAACCAGTTGTTCATCTGCTTTGTCGAAAGATTTACGTCAATGTTTACAATTTCAGGAAGATTAACCTTAATCCCCTTAAACGACCATGACGGATTATCCTTTGAAGAAATTTTATAATCTTCAAGATAGGTTCCTTCAACCACGATGTCCGTCTCCTCATCGGGCTCGAAACTAACCTTATCGCCGTTTTTAAATTCCTGAACGCTTCCGTCAGATCTTTCTACGTACGAAGTAAAATCTACTCCGCCTCCCATTAGGTCAGAATTTGTAACATCATTTTCAGGATATACGGCATCAACAATCTTATATTCAACCGTATATTCTCCGGGAGCTATTTCTCCGGATGTAAGATCAACCTCTGTACCGTCTGAGTTGATGAGCGAAAGTTTTATATCAACATTGGGGTCATAGAAAACCTGAATCTTTTCAGCACCGGTACAATCCAGCGTATATCCCTCTCCTTTGGGACATGCATCAAAAGTTACAACCTGTCCTGCCAATGATATGTCGGGAAAAGTATCATAGCCACCGGCACTAAGTTCGCTATACATTCTCTGTCCGCTGTCATATATGTCCTCCACGGTATCTCCGTCCGGTGTCTTAAGCCCGGAAATCTTCGCTCCTTCTCCCTGGGCGAAGACAATCACATTTCTCATGGATATATCAAAATTTATGCTGTTTCCGCTTATGTATCCGGAAGGAAGCTCGGAACGTTTGAATATATCATTACATATTTTCACAAGGTCATCCTTAAGACTGTTGTCTGTGGACTTTTTCGAATGAAGATTGCAGTTTTTATTTTCCGCAACAGGTACTGCATTCCCTATTCCCAGATACTGTATATTTATCCCGGTACTCTGAAAGCTTCCGTCGCTCCTGATTCCCACCATTGTCTCAAGTTCACCCTGAAGGTCTACATTCTCATAGGCTCCTCTTCCACGCTGGTTAAATCCTCCGTCTGTAAGAACTACGAGCCATTTCACATCAGCATTGGATTTTTGGAGTTCGGCAAAGGCTTCCTCTGCCGGAGCAAAAGGAGTATCTCCTGCTACCGGGGTATATATATTCGATATCTTATCAATATCCTTTATACTCTTTATAGATATCGGAGCGTAGCTTCCGCCACTCGCCGGCGTGCTTCCATCTGTTGTAACATTCCACATCGGGAATATCTTAAGCACATCTCCATTGTCATAATTAAGCATAGATGCAAATATTTCCATTGCATATTTGGCTCTGCACCAAGCCTTGGTATTATTATACATCGAACCGGAGTTATCGTAAACAACAGCAATTTCATACTTTTTTATATTTTTCTGAATTTCAGCTGCAAACGCGTCTCCTCCTGTTCCTGTTATGAAAAAAGCCATTGCCAGAAGGAATACAATAAGGCTTCCGGCTACAAATTTTTTCACACTTATCACTTCCTTTATCTCATCAGAATGTGGCAAAACGCCTAATTTACATTTTAACACAAACTCCTGTAAAAGTCAATTTTTTTCGGCAAATTTCTTGCCTTTAACGACTTTTTTCGGCATTTCCTCTTTTTATATTTCAAACTCTTGTGTAAATTACATAAAATCCCTGGAAAACGCAGAAAAAGGGAACGTAACTTTAACAGTTACATTCCCTTTTTAGTTATTAATATCTTCTGTGCTTATCCGTCTTTGTTCTCAAGCAGCCCTTACTTAATTCCGTCTCCGCCGCAATATGTACACTCTGTCTTTCCTAATCCGCAACAGCTCATGCAGCCACGGATTTGATGCATCGCTTATACCTTATATACCAGTCATTTTTTCGGTGAGCAAGATATGCCGGGGCAGAAATGGTGCTCGACATTTTGGCAGAATTGGTTATACTGGTGTGGCAGG